>NZ_JBNTJW010000001.1:0-222780 GCF_051195055.1 Halobellus sp. EA9
GAGGATCAGCAATGCATCGAAGATGCAGATTCAAGCTCTACTGGAGGAGTCAGAACGGTCTCGATGTGATCGACTGAAGCTTGCCTTCTCGCTCGACCACGCCGAGTTCCTCGGCGTGCTCTTCGAGGAACTCGGAGGGAAACAGTGTAGTGAGCCGACGCATAATTCGAGATGAGGAGGCATCGTTGTACACAGACGCCGCCTCCTCATTCCTCACAAAAACGTTCCTCGATAAGCCGCTGCTGTCACGCGGTTATTCTCTTAGCTAAAGACGGATGGCCGGGTTATTTTTTGAACGTGTTTTCGAGATTGCTGGTCACGGCGGATACGTCGCTCAAGTTCTTCCCGGCGTCATATTCAACGGGTCGTTCTCGAAAGATCTGCGGATGAAAATGCTCAATGAGGCCCGGATTGATTCACTAATCACCTTCCAGAATAAGGGTATATTTCCTAATATAGACAATCGTTATAATTTTGGCATTGTGACGTTCAAAAACTCTGGCTCCACAGATACTCTAAGAGCGATATTCCAACAACACGATACAGAAATTCTTGATTCGGTGGACGAACGAGCCGTTGAAATTCCAAAGCGCGTTCTCGAACGATACTCCCCAGAATCCCGAATATTCCCTTTCATTACCAGTAAGGAGGAAGTCGAGGTGCTGGACGAGATATTATCACACCCTTCTCTTGGGGATGATATAGAGGATACGTGGAAAGCAATCCCACACCGTGAATTGGACCGGGCAAGGGATTCCGATCGGTTTGTTTCCGAAGAACAGGGTGAATATCCAATATACGGCGGTCGAAATATCTTCCAATTTGCATACGATGATTCCGTAGTAAGTAGTGTCGAACATCCTGAATTCTGGAGCGTTCCCGAGGAAGAAAACCCCGATATTAGTGCAAAACGACGAGTTAGAGAACGGACCTTCCGAAGTGGCGATCTTAAGAAGTCGCTATACCTGACGTTTGGTGGCGAAGAGACCAGCAAATCACAGAAACAGTTTGTGAACGATATGCTGGAAGAGAACCGAGGAGAGCCTCTCTCGATGGATGATGTGAAATTAGACTGTACAGAGTACAGAATCGTGTACCGCGAGATAGCCCGAACAACGGACGAACGAACTATGATTGCAAGTGTCCTTCCTAAAGGAATTGTATGCTATCACAAATTACACACAATCCGCCCTATAGAACCTAATCCGACAAGGGAAGATCTGGATAATATACCGCTTCACAGTGCCTATGATAGCATATTCGATGATAAAGAACTATTTGTAACTGTCGGACTTCTAAATAGTATGCCTTTTGACTTTTTGATGAGAACAAAAGTGGATTCAAGCATTGTAATGTACAAATTCAGAGAGTCACAAGTTCCCCGTCTCACAGAGGGTGACGAGTGGTTTGAGTATATTTGGACCCGAGCGGCCCGGCTCAACTGCTACGGGGAAGACTTCGAGGAAATGCGCGACCGGCTCGGCGGGATCGAGCCAGCGACCGATATGGACGAGCGGCGGGAGGTTCAGGCCGAACTCGACGCCGCCGCGTTCCACGCCTACGGGCTTGACCGAGAACAGACCGCGTTCGTACTGGACGACTTTCATCGGGTCCAGAATCCGCGCCTGATGGATGAGGAATACTTTGAGATGGTACTGGAGAAGTACGACGACCTCGGAGTCTAATACCTATTTTTTCGATAGAGGAACGAAGCAGTGACCACACCGACGGCCAGAGCGGCACCGATATTGATGGCTACTTCTTGGAATCCGCTGGTAGTCAGAAATTCATTGAGGGGGAAGGGGGTCAATTTAGCAATATAGTAATTGAGGGCAACTGAAATAGCACCCTCAATGCTTTGCGTCCGAACCAGTCCCAGTAAGAACTGCCCTGTAGTCAAGATTCCACTCCCGAATACGTACATCGGAAATGCGTTCCCGAAGAGTGACCCGATAGCGTATTTGATGGTGGCACTATTTCGACCCATCGTGTTAGAATACGCTATCAATATGTTTGTATATTGTCAAAGCGGAGCGGAAGTAAAATCTGAACCGGGTGGGGTTGTTCAACGTACGCCCGTTCCCGCCGCTTTTGGCTCTGACAAAGGCCAACCCACCGACACACTCAATACGGCGAGCCGTGAAATCTTTGATACCGCAAGACGGCTCCGATGGGGAAATATATTGGTTCAAATCCGAACCTGAAATCCCGGTTGGCGAAATCGTAAAACGGCAGTAGAGGCTCTGTATCGGTTGTTTGCCGCGCGTAGCAAGGCAAGTGGGGCCGGAGGGATTTGAACCCCCGATCGACTGATATCTCCGGTACGCGCCTCGGTACTCCAGAGGGTCGTCAACGCGGACCGATGATCAGTCGGCCGCTCGGTATATCAGTCTGGAGTGTCGTCACCGGGCGCCAAGCCTCTGGAGTCAGTCGCCATGCCGGGCTTGGCCACGGCCCCTGTGTGTGCATCCGACCGTATGCCGATACCACATAAAGGAATTACGATCGGTCGGTGTCCGACCACGCGCAGTCCTGGCACTTGTAAGCGGTGACGAACTCCGTCACACTCGGCATATAGCCCACCGAGATGACGTTGCCGCCGCAGTCGGGACACTCCATCTCGGCGTCCTCGATCGGTTCGGCTTCCAACGGCGGTTCGCCCTCGACGAGTTCGGCGAGTCGTTCGGGCGTGACCATCCGGCCTTCGACGACGCGGTTGCTCATACCCGGGCAAAGACGCCGACCGTCGTAAATCCGTCGCGCGCAGTCGTGGATGGACGGACGATCGGTCAGAGCCACGGTGCCCGCGAGTCACCGGAATCGGGGTAGCCGTAGCCGACGTCGCCGCCCTCGGAGGATTCTTCGGCGGAGTCGTCGTCCCAGTCGCCGCCGTCCGCGACGGCGCCGGACGGTGCCGGCCGGCGCGATTCCGCGTCGACGCCCGACAGGACGTCCGGTTCGGACTCGGGCTCGGATTCAACCGCCGGCTCGGACGCGTCTTCGGCGGCCGCGGGCGCCTCGTAGTCGTCGGCGTCTGCCGCCGGGTCGAAGGCGAACAGCGCCGTGACGCAGAGGACGCCGAGCGCGACGGGCGCCTGGGTCGGCAGCAGCCCCAGGACGTCGATCGCGAGCATTCCGAGCGCGACCGAGCTCCCGAACCGGAAGAGGTCGAGGTCGACGGCGCCGCGGAGCCGCGGGGCGAAGAGCGCGACCGCGAGCGCGAAGCCGACGCCCACGCCGGCGGCCGCGACCGCGCGGGCGACCGTCTCCAGGTTCGGGGTGACGACGAGCGACGCGCCGCCGAGGTTGAGGCTCGCCACCAGCCCGAGGCCGATGATGACGCTCGGGGAGGGGAGGTACTCGCCGACCTTCGCGGAGGCCGTCTTCGCGGCGACCGCGAGGATCACGAGGCCCGCGAAGCGGTGGAAGACCTGGAAGTCGAGCACCGTCTTCAGGGTCTCCGCGAAGAGGGCTTCCAAGCCCGCGATCGGAAGCAGGACGGCGCCGAGGACCAGCACCGAGGTGACCTGCTCGCGGCGGGAGCCGTCCATCTCAGCGAGGATGACTGCGACGGTGGCCGACCCGCCGAACATCAACAGCCCGGTCTCGACGATGCCGAGCGGGCTGTTGAGCGTCCCCGCGATGATGAGCGCGGGGAAGATGCCATCGACTAACGGCAGTGCCATCACCGTCGCCAGGAGTCGGGTCGCACCGCCGACCTGCTGCTCAAGCCGGAGCGCGACGGGGTGTCGTGAGACGCTCATTCGGGACTAACGGCCGTGACCATCGGCCAAACGGCGATACGGGCGCAAGCCCGACGAGACGGCGCCGGGCTGCCCGAGCACTCCGAGCGAGTCTGACGCGGGGAGCGTCCAGTTCCCGCGTTTGAAATTCTGCATCGCTGTAAATGTAAAGGCGGCATCGAAGTGGGTGGTCTGCTGACCCGCGATGCGCGATGCAGAGGGACACTCGGAGTCCATATTCGAAACGTATCGGAGAGGGATATTAAGCGTTGTGTGGGACAGCTGCCCACGGTTATGTATCTCTTACACTCACGTCGGCGGAGCGGCGGCGATTGTGAAGTAATACCGACCGAGAGGTGACGTATCGAAACATCGCGTGCGAGCGGCGGGCAGATATTACGCTGACTCGCGGCGGTTTTTCTGAGGTTATCGTAGCAGTTGCAACTGATTCCACATCCGATCACATACCGGCGGGCGACCGAGTGAGTGAAGACTTACAGCCGCTACGATAATCGGCGCCCGGCTCCGTTCGCAGAGGCTCGTCACAGGGGGCTCCTGGCCCGGAATGTGTACATATGTGTGCGTATTTCCACCAGTTACGTGCCAACGATCTCCACGGCCGTGTCGACTCGCAACGCTTTAGTCGGTCGCCCCTGGACCGTTTATATGGCGAACGACGTTTCCGACCGCGGTCCGTTCTCGGAGAAACTCCAGGTACCGGAAGCGCTGACGTTCGACGACGTACTCCTTCGACCGAAGGAGAGCCGGGTCGAACCCGACGCGGCCGACGTCTCCACGCGCGTCTCGAAGAACGTCCAGCTGAACATCCCGATCCTCTCGGCGGCGATGGACACCGTCACCGAGAGCGGGATGGCCATCGGGATGGCGCGCGAGGGCGGCCTGGGCGTCCTCCACCAGAATATGGACAGCGAGAGGATGGTCGCGGAGATCGAGGCCGTAAAGCGCGCCGACGAGCTCGTGATCCGTCGCGAGAACGTCGTGACCGCCCGGCCCGAACAGACCGTCCGCGAGGTCGACGCGATGATGGAGCGCGAGGGCATCTCGGGGGCGCCCGTCGTCGCCGACGACGACACCGTCCTGGGCATCATCTCCGGCACCGACATCCGGCCCTACCTGGAGGTCGGCGAGTCCGACGAGGTCAGAGAGGCGATGACCGACGAGGTCATCACCGCCACGCGCGAGGTGTCCGCGCGGGACGCGCTCGAATTGATGTACGACCACAAGATCGAACGCGTCCCGATCGTCGACGACGAGGAGCACCTCGTGGGCCTCGTCACGATGCAGGGCATCCTCCAGCGGCGCGAGCACGAGAACGCCGCCCGCGACGAGGACGGCCGGCTCCGCGTCGGGGTCGCCGTCGGCCCCTTCGACGCCGATCGCGCCGAGGCCGCCGACGAGGCCGGCGCCGACGTGATCTTCATCGATTGCGCGCACGCGCACAACCTCAACGTCCTCGATAGCGCCCGCGAGATCAAGTCTTCCGTCGAGGCCGACGTCGTCGTCGGCAACGTCGGCACCCGCGAGGCCGCCGAGGCCGCCGTGGACTTCGCCGACGGCCTGAAGGTCGGCATCGGGCCGGGCTCGATCTGTACCACCCGCGTCGTCTCCGGCGCCGGGATGCCGCAGATCACCGCCGTCGCGGAGGTCGCAGACGTCGCCGCGCCCGAGGACGTCCCCGTCATCGCCGACGGCGGCATCCGCTACTCCGGCGACGCGATCAAGGCGATCGCCGCGGGCGCCGACGCCGTGATGCTCGGCTCGTACTTCGCCGGCACCGACGAGGCGCCCGGCCGCGTCATCACGATGAACGGCAAGAAGTACAAGCAGTATCGAGGAATGGGCTCTGTCGGCGCGATGAAGTCCGGCGGCGGCGAGCGCTACCTCAAAGAGGAGGACGAAGACGAGGAGTTCGTGCCCGAGGGCGTCGAGGCCGCGACCCCCTACAAGGGCACGCTCGCCTCCGAGCTCCACCAGCTCGTCGGCGGGATGCGCTCGGGGATGGGCTACGTCGGCGCCGAGACCATCCCGGCGTTCAAGGAGCGCTCGGAGTTCGTCCGCGTCTCCAGCGCGGGCCAGACCGAGGGCCACCCCCACGACGTGATGATCACCGACGAGGCGCCGAACTACAGCCCCGACGGCAACTGAGCGCCGGTCGATCCCCGTCTCTCCTCCCGGATCGCCTGACTGACCCCGAACTGACTCCGAACTGATCTTGGACTGACCCCGGACTGGCAGACCGTCCCCGGCACCGCGCGGCTCACAAGGGGTATCTTGATATGCCCGCGGAGTGGGATCAGTAGTATCGGTGTACTCGACACGCCGCGACCCTACCAATGAGCGCTGACTCGCCGCTGGTCCTCGTCGTCGAAGACGAACCGGACCTCGCCGACCTGTACGCAACGTGGCTGAGAGACGAGTATCGCGTCCGCGTCGCCTACGGGGGCCGCGAGGCACTCGAACAGCTCGACGACGAGGTCGACATCGCCCTGTTGGACCGCCGGATGCCCGACCTCTCGGGCGACGAGGCCCTCGAAGCCATCCGCGAGCGGGGCGTCGACTGCCGCGTCGCAATGGTAACCGCCGTCGAACCCGACTTCGACATCTTGGAGATGGGCTTCGACGACTACCTCGTCAAGCCGGTCTCGCGGGAGGCCCTCAAGGAGACGGTCGAGAACCTCCTCCTCCGGAACACCTACGACGAGGGCATCCAGGAGCTGTTCTCGCTTGCCTCCAAGAAGGCCCTCTTGGAGTCCGAGAAGGATCCCGTCTCGCTGGAGAACAACGAGGAGTACCAGGAGCTCTCCGAGCGCGTCGCCGAACTCCGCTCGCAGCTCGACGAGACGCTGACCCAGTTCGGCGACGAGGACGATTTCACTGCGGTGTACCGCGACATCGGCGCCGACGCCGGTCCCGACGACGACACCTCCGCGTAGTCGGCGACCGAGCGGCCTGATCTGTCGCTTCGAGTATCTGTTGTAGCGCTTCGACAGCTCCCGAGAGCCACTCTCGGCGCTGTGCGGATTTTTCTACTCCGTTTTTCGACTAAAATAATGTTATATTATATCAGAAAGTGTCAGAAAATTTTATTTTAAAACGCGCCGAGGTACTAATCGTCATGTCCGACAATGACACCAACGCTGTCGCACAGTACCTCGCTGACCACCCCCGCGCGATGGGCGTCCTGTTCACCGCGCTCCTCCTGCTCTCGCAGGCCGGCTCGGTCGCCGCCGGGAATCACGTTGCAATTAACGGTCCCTGAGCAGTTACAAATTATCTGCTTTGACGTCGTAGGACCACCTGACCTCGCCGTCTAAGAGAACAGGGATGTTCTCCATCGAGAAGAATCTCGTTAATTCGTCCTGACTCAGTCCGAAGGAGTCAACGAAACCAGGAGATAGATAGTAGTATTCGTTTCCGGGAATTTGAGGTTGTACTATACTACCAATCCCGTATGCTGCAGCTGGATATGTTCGATATCCGACTTTATATTCACCATCATCCGGTGTGATATTACACATATTTGGTAGTAACGCCTGCACCTGCGTGACACAGAAGCCGCCATCTCCAACGACGATGTAGTCGTCGCCAATCACGGTGTCCTGTTTCGCCAACTCCAGAGACGCCCGGATCGGGAAGCCGTAGTTCAACAGCCGAGCCAGACTTCGCCCGATGTCGACCGCGCCGCTGTTAATCACGTCGTTGAGCGTGACGATACCCGCGATGGCGCCGCGTTCGATCAGTTCCATCCCCTGCTCGTAGGACTGGCAGGCGTTGAGGAGGAACGAGTCGACGCCGATCGATTCGACGGTAGTCACATCGAGCGCGCCGTCGGGACACTGGAAGCCGTCGTCGTCGATGTGGCCGATGTAGTGGAGGAACTCCGCGTCCGTCGCGAGCACGTCCCGGAGTTCCTCGACCGAGAGCTCGTAGTGGGTCCGCACGTCGAACGGCAGTTCCTCGCGGGAGCCGTAGACCGATTCGACCGCCTCCCGCTCCTCCGCCATCCGCGGGTCGTTGCAGACGACGGTGATGCCGATGTCGCCCTCGATCGGCTCCCGGTCGAGTCGGTTCCGGTACGCCTGCAGCGACGCCTTGCTCGCGCCGATGGGGATGCCCTCGCCGAGCCACGCGTGCTCCAGCGACTCCGCCTCGGGCGGCTGGACGTACGTCGGCCGGTCGACGGGTTCGACGCCCTGGCTCCGGGTGGCGCTGCCGGCGCTCCGCGTGAACTCCGCCGACGACGTCGCCGACGGCGAGGGCGGCGGCGACGAGGGCGTCGCCGGTCTCGGCGGCGAGCCCCGGCGGAGGAACTCCCCGACCGCAGTCGCCTGCGCGTCGGAGCCGTCGGTCGGCTCGGTGTCGGGCGTCCGCACCACCCCGAGGTCGTTGGCGACGAACGGGAGCGACTCGACGTTCTCCGCGGTCGGCGCGACGTGCGCGGTGAGCTTCCACTCGGGGACGTGCGGTTCGAGCATATCGTAGGGGACGTCCAGGTACGCGTCCAGTTGGGCGCCGATCGACTGCCCGTACAGATCCGCGAAGTCCAGGTCGAGGTCGGCCGCGAGCGCGTCCCGCTCGTGTAGATCGACCTCGTAGTAGCCCTCGGTGCGGGTGAGACAATCGAGGAAGAACGTCTGTTTCAACACCCGCTCGACCGACCGCTCGAAGCCGTCGGTGCCGCCGAGGTCGTGGGTGAACCCCGCGTCGGTCACGATCCGCGGCCGGTCGCCGGGCACGACGTCCGCGCCGAGATAGTACGCGAGCGGCGCTGCGGCGTAGACGTGCCGCTTGGTCTCGGGGAGTTCGATGACGACGCCCGTGTCGGGAGTCGAGAGCCCGTCGGGCGCCTCGAAGCGCGCGCCGCGCTCGATCAGCGGCGGATGCCCCCGGAGCGTCGGGTACGATCGCTCGACGCTCGTCGTCTTCAGGGCCGAGCCGAGCAGCGAGACCGCGCGCATCATATCGCGGGGTCGGTCGGTCGTCCGGATCGTCGCCGCCGGGCGCTTGTGGTGGGACCGCGCCCCGACCAGGACGTCGGTCGGCTCGTCGAACTCGATCCGGGTCCGGGTGGCGTCCGAGACGACCCGGAGCGGCGCGTCCACGCGGAGGTAGAGCTTGATCGGCGCGAACAGTTCGACGCTGTACGTCCCCGCCGGGAACGACTCGTCGGCGAAGTGCTCGGCCTGCGCCAGCATTTCGCCGTCGCCGTCGCGGACGCAGACGGAGACCACCGTTTCGAGGTCGATTCGGTCGGTTCGGACGCGCACCGCCGCGTCGGCGGGGAATCGGAACGCCTCCGGATCCGCCGGGCGCAAGCGCGTGGACTCGGACGTCGTGAGCACGAACTGGCTCCGCTCGATCGGGTCCGAGACGACGACCCCGCTCCCGTCGGTGGGGGTGCCGAACTCGATCCCGAGATAGCCGTCGTCACCGGTGGCGACGTCCGTGGCCGGTCGTCTGCCGCGTCCGAACCCTGCCATTATGCCAACACATCACGCACGCGGCAAAAAGCGTACTGGTGCGTCGGCCGTGCGCCGGCGGTCGTCAGGCCGGCGGCTCATCGACGGGGAGCCACTCCGACGTGACGTCGGCGTCGCGGAAGTGCCAGCGCTGTTGGGGTTCGGTCCCGTCGAGCCGCAGTTCCACGACGGCGTCGAAGAGCGGGGCGAGGAGACGGGTGGTCTCGTCGTCGAGCGGCTTCGGGAGGCGGACGTGGCCCATCCCGTCGACCCGACGGACGTTGTTCGCGAGGACGTGGAGGAACCGGAACGCGGTCGGTTCGTCGTACGCCGACAGCAACGAGGTCGTGCAGTCGAAGGCGACGCGCAGTTCCGCGGGCCCGAGGCCGCCGGCGAACTCGGAGAGTTCGCTGATCGCCGTCCCGACCTCGACGCCCAGTTTCGCGGCGGGGCCGTCGACCGTCACGGCGGCGTCGGCGTATCCGTCGATCCGGCCGGATCCGGGGGCGGGAGCGGATCCCCCATCGTTCGTCCGCCCGATTCCGGGGCCGTTGGGGCTGGTGTCCGGGCCGACGGCCCGTCCGCTTTCCGGGCCGTTTCCGCGGCTCTCTGCGGCTGCCGACCGGCGGGGATCGGCGTCCCAGCGGAACACCCGCGTCCACTCCGGCGTCCACCGGTCGACGTCCGCGAAGCGAACCTCGGAGCTCTCGCCCCCCTCGACGACGACCCGGCGACGGTTCTCCGAACTATCGCCGAGCATACAGCCCGAGACGCGAGCGTAGACCTCTTCGGGGACCGACCCGACGACCAGGAGCGCGCTCCCGCGCGATTTCAGCTCGTCGAGCGCGGTCGCGACGCCCACGGTGGCACCGACACCAGTCCCGTCGGTGCCGCCTCCAGTATGCATTCGTCTCAACGCAAGACGGCCTCCCAAATAATACTTTGTGAACTGAAATGTCGCGCGCCGTCGGTCGGATGGCCCTCGCCGCGGACTGTCGGTCCCGTCGGGCTCCGAACGGTTCCGCGGACGGGTCCGGACGGCGTCAGTTCGACGCGACGAACGACTCGATCCGGTCCAGCGCGGTCTTCAGCTCCGGCATCGCCGACGCGTAGGACACGCGCAGGTGGCCCTCGCCGCCGCTGCCGAAGACGCGACCGGGCACGAGCGCGACGCGCTCCTCGCGGATGAGCGCCTCCGCGAACGCCTCGTCGTCCTCCCAGCCCGGCGGGCACTCGGGGAACACGTAGAACGCGCCCTTTGCCTCGAAGCAGTCCATCCCGAGGTCGTTGAACCGCGAGATGACGAACTGTCGCCGCCGGTCGAACTCCCGGCGCATCTCCGCGACGGCGTCGTCGCAGGACTCCAGCGCCTCGATGGCGGCGAACTGCGCCGTCGTCGGCGCCGACAGCATCGTGTACTGGTGGATGCGGTTCATCGCGTCGATCACCTCCGGGGGCCCGAGCGCGTAGCCGAGGCGCATCCCCGTCATCGCGTAGGCCTTCGAGAAGCCGTTGAAGACGACGGTCCGCTCGCGCATCCCCGGCAGGGTCGCGATCGAGACGTGCTCGTCCTCGTAGCGGAGCGCGGCGTAGATCTCGTCGGAGAGGACGAAGATGTCGTGCTCGCGGGCGAACTCCGCGACCTCCCGGAGCTCGCTCCGGGTCATCACCGCGCCCGTGGGGTTGTTCGGGTAACAGAGGACGAGCACCGAGGCGTCGGCCGCGCCGGCGCGTTCGAGGTCGTCGTAGGTGAGGGTGAAGTCGTTCTCCGCGCGGGTCGACACCGACACGACGTCGCCGCCGGCGAAGGTGACCGTCGGCCCGTAGGAGATGTACGACGGCTGCGGCACCGCGACCGCGTCGCCGGGGTCGACGAGCGCCCGCATCGCGAGGTCGACCGCCTCGCTCGCGCCGGCGGTGACGAGGATCTCCTCGTCGGGGTCGTAGTCGAGGTCGTACCGCGTGACGTGGGCGGCGATCCGCTCGCGGAGGTCCCGGCGACCGCGGTTGGCGGTGTACGAGGTCCGGCCCCGCTCCAGGGAGTCGATGGCGGCCGTCCGGGCGGCCCACGGCGCGGAGAAGTCGGGCTCGCCGACGCCGAGCGAGACGATGTCGTCCATCTCCTCTGCGAGCTCGAAGAACCGCCGGATCCCGGAGGGCGGGGTCTCCCGCGCCCGCTCGGAGAGCGGGCTCGACGCCTGCTCGCTCATGGCGAGACGGCGAGCCGGTCGTCGTCGTCGCCGTCGCCGAAGTAGACGCCGCGCTCCTTGTACGTCGTCATCACGAAGTGGGTGACCGTCTGGGTCACCTCGGGGATCGGCGCGATCTGTTCGGAGACGAAGTTCGAGACGTCGTGCATCGAGTCGCCCTCGACGTCGACGGCGAAGTCGTAGCTACCGGAGATGAGCCGGAGCGAGGCCACCTCTGGGAAGCGCGCGATGCGCTGGGCGATGTCCTCGTAGCCGGTCTCGCGGTCGAGCTCGACGTTCAGCTCGACCTCCGCGCGGACGTGTTCCTCGTCCACGTTGTTCCAGTCGACGACCGCCTGGTAGCCGCGGATCGCCCCCTCGGCCTCCAGCTCGTCGACCAGCTCCTCGACCGTTGCTGCGTCTACGCCGAGTTGTCGCGCGATGTCCTCGGTGCTCTGTCGAGCGTCGCTCAGCAACAGGTCGAGCAGTTCCCGCTTCGCTTCCATACGGGAATCGAAGCGGCCCCCGTTGAAAGGGTTTGCTCTCTGTTTTCGGCCGACGCTCGGGCCCTCGGACGCGGTGGGAAAGGCCCAATACCCCGGCGGTCCGCCTCCATCACGATGGCCCTTTCCGACGTCTTTCTCTCCCCGCTCGGGCTCGCGGCCCTCCTCGCGGCGGTCCCCGTCCTGATCCTGTACCTCGTCCGACCCGACCCGCGCCGGGTGACGCTCCCGACGCTCCGGTTCCTCTCGGACTCGGCGGGCACGTCGTCGTCGCGGCCGCTCCTCGAACGGCTGAAGCGGAACGCGCTCCTCCTCTTCCAACTGCTCGCGATCGCCCTGTTCGCCCTCGCGCTCGCGGCGCCATACGTCGCCGTGCCCCAGTCCCAGACCGTCGAGGAGACGGTGATCGTCCTCGACGCCAGCGCGAGTATGCAGGTCGAATCCGGCGGAACGACCCGCTTCGACCGCGCGGTCGCGGCCGCCCGCGGCGCCGTCACCTCCGAGACCTCGGTCGTCCTCGCCGACGGGAGCGCGACGATCGCGCTGCGGGCCGGGACCGCGGCCGACGCCGAGGAGACGCTCGCGAGCGTGTCGGCGACGGACGCCCCCGGCGACCTCCGCACGGCGATCTCGCGGGCGACGAGCCTCGCGGGCGACGGCGCACGGGTGGTGGTCCTCAGCGACTTCGCCGGCGGCACGGGCGGAGAAAGCGAGTGGCGGACCGCCGTGCAGGCGGCCCGCGCTCGGGGACTCACAGTCGACCTCCGGCAGTTCGCCCGCGGCGGCGCCGACAACGTGGGCATCGTCGACCGGGAGTTCTCCGGCGAGGAAGTGACCGTCACGGTCCAGAACTTCGGCACCTCGGAGGCGAGCCGCGAGGTCTCGCTCGCCGGCGAGACCCGGTCGCTCTCGCTGGACGCGGGCGACGTCCGGAGCGTCACCTTCCCCGTCCCCGCCGATGGCGGCGAGATCCGGCTCTCGCCCGGCGACGCGTTCCCGACCGACGACGTCGCCTACGTGGCCGCGCCCGCGGACGCCGCCGTCGACGTCCTGCTCGTGACGAACGACGAGAACCGCTACCTCTCGACGGCGCTGTCGGTGATCGACCCCGTCGAACTGACCGTCGTGACGCCTCCGGACGGGGTCCCGGCTCCGCCCGAGGACGCCTACGACGTGGTGCTCTACAGCAACGTCGACGGCGACGCGCTCCGCGACGCCCACCTCGCGGCCGGCCGGCGGGCGCTCTCGGCGGGCGGCGGCGTCGGGATCCAGGCCCAGCCGCTCGCGTCGATGCCCGCGGACCGCTACGGGGACCTCCTGCTCGTCTCGCCGTCGGGGATGGGCTCGAATCCGACGCTCGCGACGCCCTCGGACGCCGACCTCACGCGCGACCTCACGTTCCCGCCGCCGGAGCGGTACGTCCGCGGCGAACTCCGCTCCGGCCGGGCGCTGCTGTCGACGACCGACGGGACGCCCATCGTCGCGACCGCGTCGCGAGACGAGGGACGGATCCTCTACTACGGCTACCTGGAGTCGGCGTCGTCGTTCAAGTACGACTACGAGTACCCGGTCTTCTGGAAGCGGAGCGTCTACGAACTCGCCGACCGCCGGTCCCTCGCGGAACTGAACCGCGAGACGGGCGAGCGGCTCCGCTTCGGCAACGAGACGACCGTCGAGACCCCCGACGGAGAAGTCACCGCGAGCGCCGTCGACGCCGCGGACGCGGGCTTCTACGTTGCCGACGGAGTCCGGTACAGCGCGTCGCTCCTCAGTTCCGCCGAGTCGGACGTGGCCGCCGCACCGATCGAGGAGGCTGCGGGCGGCGGCCCCGCGAGCCGGACCGAAGAGCGGACCGCGCCGGACCCGATAACCGAGTTCGTCGCGCTCGGCGTCCTCGCCGTGGCGCTCGGCGAGGTGGCCTTCCTGCGCCGACGGGGGGACCTCTGATGGTCGGCGTCGAACTCACAGAGGGGCTCTCTGTCGGCCTCGCGCGACCGCTGTTCCTGCTCGCGCTCCCCCTCGGGGTCGCGGCGCTGTGGGCGCTGATCTTCCGCGGGGCGTCGGGGACGGCCTCCGGGGAGTCGAGACGCTGGCTCTTCGCCGCGCGGGTCGTCGTGGTCGCGCTCGTGGTGCTCTCGGCGGCGGGACCGTACACCGTCCAGTCGAAGTCGACCGCGGGCGACCCGAGCGTGACGCTGCTCGTCGATCGCTCCGACAGTATGGCCGTCGCCCCGGACGTCGCCGATCGGTTGGCAGAATCGATCGAGGACGCGGGCGTCTCGGTCCGGCGCGTCCCGGTCGGCGCGAACGCCTCCTCGCCGATCGGCGACGCCGTCGCCGCCAACCTCCGGGAGAACGGCAGCGTCGTCCTGCTCAGCGACGGCCGCGTCACGAGCGGCCGGTCGCTGGCGAGCGCCGCCGAACTGGCCCGCGAGGTCAACGCGACCGTCTCCGTGGTCTCGCCCGAGTCCCGAACCACGGAGCGGTACGTGACCGTCGAGGGCCCCGAGAAGGCGAGTCTCGGCGTCGAGAACCGCTTCGTCGCCCGCGTCGACGGGGTCGGCCCCAACACCTCGGCGACGCTCACCGTCAGGGTCGACGGGCGGGTCGTCGCCGAGCGGACGACGAACGAGGTGCCGGCCGTCGTGGGGTTCAACCACACGTTCGCCTCGACCGGGAGCCACACCGTCACGGCCGAGATCGACGTCACGGACCGCTTCGTCGCCAACGACGTCTACCGGAAGACCGTCCGGGTCGTCGAGCGCCCGGAGGTCCTCTACGTCTCGCCCGGCGACTACCCCTTCCGCGACTACCTCGGCGAGCTCTACGACGTGACGACGGCAGAGCGCGTGCCCGAGAACCTCTCGTCGTACTACGCGGTCGTCGTCCAGGACGCGCCCGCCGACCGGATCGGCAACGTCGACCGCCTCCAGGAGTTCGTCATCGACGGCGGCGGCCTCGCGGTCGTCGGCGGCCCCAACTCCTTCGCGGCCGGCGGCTACCGCGGGTCGAGCATCGCCTCGATGCTCCCCGTGTCGGTCGGCGAGGGCCAGCGCCGCGCGACGAACATCGTCCTCGCGGTCGACGTCTCCGGGAGCGCCGAGGAGGGGATGCGGATCCAGAAGTCGGCGGCGCTTTCGGTCCTCGAACAGCTCGGCGACGAGAACGAGGTCGGCCTCGTCGGCTTCAACTACCAGGCGTGTCGGGTCAGCGCGATCGAGCCGCTATCGCGGAACCGCGACGAGCTCCGGGACAAGATCCGGCGGCTCCGCGCGGGGGGCGCGACGGACATCGCCGCCGGCCTCCGCGGCGCCGCCGAACTGCTCGGCGACCGCACCGGGACGGTCATCCTCATCAGCGACGGCCGCGACAACCCCCGAGAGGCGGCCGAAGTCGCCGCCCGCCTCGCCGACCGGGGAATCCGCGTCATCACCGTCGGCGCGGGCGAGCGGATCAACGAGCGGACGCTCACCACCATCGCCGGCGCGGGCGGCGGCAGCTACTTCCGCGCCACCGAGACGACCAAGCTCGGCATCCTCTTCGGAGGGGCGGGCGCCGCCGGCGGGTCGGGCCTCGTCGTCCTCGACCGGAGCGCCTTCGTCACCTCCGGCGTCACGCTGACGGCGTCGCCGGCGTCGTTCAACGACGTCACGGTCCGCTCGGGCGCGGACTTCCTCGTCGCCGGGAGCAACGGCCAGCCCGCAGTCGCGACGTGGCGCTACGGGCTCGGCCGCGTGGCGACGATCACCGCCTACGGCGAGGACGGCACGCTCGACGGCCTGCTTCGAGAACCCGACTCGCTGCTCCTGACGCGGACGACGAACTACGTCGTCGGCGATCCCGAGCGGAAGGCCACCGGGATCACCGGCGTCCCCGACACCCGCGTCGGCGTCCCGACCACCGTGACCTACCGCGGGAGCGAGCGGCCCGAGATCGGGAACGTCTCGTTCCGCCGGGTCGGCGCCGAGACCTACCAGGCGACGCTGACGCCCGAGGAGACGGGCTACTTCCGCGTGGGGAACGCGACGTACGCCGCGAATTACCCCGCGGAGTACGCCGCGTTCGGCCCCGCGCCCGAACTGGAGGCGCTCGTCGAGGACACCGGGGGGCGCGAATTCTCCGTCGGGGAGGGCGCACAGATCGCGCGCTTCGCGGCCGAGCGCGCCCGCGGCGTCCGGCCCGTCAGATCGGACTGGACCTGGCTCACGCTGCTCGTCGGACTGCTCGCGTTCACCGCCGAGGTGAGCTACCGGCGGCTTCAAGTCCGTCGCCGGAATACGTCGGACGGAGGCCTCCCGTGAGCTTCGTCGGCCGCCGCCTGAACCTGGTGCTCGTGGTCGTGCTGGTGGTCCTCGCCGTCGGGACCGTCGGAGCGACGGTGCTGTATCAGTCCGGCGTCTCCGCGGTGGAGACCCAGAACGAACAGCTCCGCGCGCAGAACGAACAGCTCCGCGAGGACCTGCAGTCGGCGCGCGAGCGGATCGACGCGCTCCAGTCGCGCGTCTCGAAGCTGGAAGAGCGGGTGGAGTCACTGCGGCGTACGCTGCAGGCGCAGAACGAGACGCTCGTGCAGGTGCGGGCAGAACGGAACGAGTATCGAAACGACCTCGAATCGCTCTGCGAACAGTGGCGGCGGGAGCGAGACAGCGTCCCGGAGGAGTGTGAGGATGTCGAGTGAGAAACGCGAAGAGAGCGACGGGGCGACCCCCGCGGGCGCGGACGGATCCGACGCCGACGCGTCGACCGCGCGCGTCCGCGACGCCCTCGCCGAGGTCCGCCGCGAGGTGCGGAAGGCCGCCGCGGTCTACGCCGTGGTCGACGCGGCGCTCGTCGCGCTCGCGGCGAACCTCCTGCTCTCGCTCTTCACGCCGGCGGCGCTCGACGCCTACCTCGGCCTGCCGGGCGTCGCCTACGCCGCGCTCCGGAGCGTGCCGCTGATCGGCGACGTCGCGCCGCGGGCGATCCAGGCGACCGCGCTCGTCGCCGTCGCGCTCGGGGTCGCGGCGTTCGCCGCCGAGTACCTGCTCCGCCTGCGCGAGCCGCTCGTCGAGCAGTTCGAGGCCGCCAATCCCGACGTGCGCGAGGCGCTGCGGACCGCCCGCGACGCCGTCGGAGACCGGAGCGAGACCCCGATGGCCCGCCGGCTCTACGACGACGTGATCGACCGGCTCGAATCCACCTCGACCGGCGAGCTGGTCGCGACTCGCCGCGTCGCGGTCACGGTCCTGCTGGTCGTCGTCGTGAGCCTCGCGAGCGTTCAGGTCGCGCTCGTGGACCCCGATCTGGGCGGCCTGCTCGGTCCCGACGGCGGCGCGGGGATCGAACAGCCCGAGGACGACGGCCTCCAGGACGGCGACCGGATACTCGGCGACCGCGAGGACGTCCAGGCCGGCGACGACCTGGAGAACATCACCGTGACGGGCAGCGGCGAGCCCATCGGCGACGGCGCGACCGCCCCGGGCGGCGGCGGGTACGGAAGCGGCGGCGGCAGCGGGGAGTTCGAGAGCCAGCAGGCCGGCTTCGCCGGCAGCGAGCGGATCGAAGACGCCGAACTGGTCCGGGAGTACAACCTCCGGATCAGGGAGCTCGACGACGAGGAGACCGACACCTAACACGATGAACGGAAACGACGAGATCGACCGGATCCAGCGCAGACTCGCCGCCCTCCGCGAGGAGGTCGCAAAGCGAATCGTCGGCCAGAGCGACGTCGTCGAGCAGCTGCTCGTCTGCCTGCTCTGCGACGGCAACGCGCTGATCGAGAGCAACCCCGGGCTCGGGAAGACGACGCTCGTGCGGACGATCGCGGAGGCGACGGACCTCTCCTTTTCGCGGGTCCAGAACACGCCCGACCTGATGCCCGCCGACATCACCGGCACCGAGATCATCCGCGAGTCGGGCGGCGACAGGGAGTTCGTCTTCGAGCGCGGCCCGGTGTTCGCGAACCTCGTGCTGGCCGACGAGATCAACCGCGCGACGCCGAAGACCCAGGCGGCGCTCCTGGAGGCGATGCAGGAAAAGCAGGTGACGACCGCCGGCGAGACCCGCGAGCTCCCGCGACCGTTCTTCGTCCTGGCCACCCAGAACCCGATCGACCAGGAGGGGACCTACCCCCTGCCGGAGGCCCAGACCGACCGCTTCCTCCTGAAGATCCTCGTCGAGTACCCCAGCCGCGACGAGGAGCGCGAGATCGTCGACCGCTACACGACGGGCGCGCCCGACCCGTCGGTCGACCGCGTGCTCTCGCGCGACGGCCTCAAGCGGGCCCAGCGGCTCGTCAGGGGGATGCCCATCGCCGACGACGTCCGCGACGGCGTGATCGATCTCGTCAGGGAGACGCGGATGGACGAGGACGTCGAATTCGGCGCGAGCCCGCGGGCCAGTATGGGCCTCGTGCTCGCGGCGAAGGCCCGGGCCTTCCTGGAGGGCCGCTCGCACGTCTCCTGGGAGGACGTCGAGGCGATGGCGCACCCGGTGCTCCGACACCGGCTCATCGTCGACTTCCGGGCCGAGCGCGAGGGCGAGACGCCCGACGACGTCGTCTCGGACCTCCTGTGACGATGCCGATCGAGCCGTCCTTCCTCGACGAGCTCGCCCGGCTGGAGGCGTCGCTGACGCGGCAGACCGACTCGCGGCGTCGGGGCGAACAGGAGTCGCCGGACGTCGGCGAGGGGCTCACCTTCAGCGACTACCGGCGCTACACGCCCGGCGACGACGTCCGCCTCGTCGACTGGCGGGTCTACGCCCGCACGGACGAGTACTTCATCAAGCAGTACGAGGCCGAGCGGAACCTCACGGTCCACGTCCTCCTCGATACGTCGGCGTCGATGGACTTCGGCGACGAAGGGGAACACAAATTCGCGTTCGGCGCGCGCTTCGCCCTCGCGTTCGCGTACTTCGCCGCCGCGGGACACGACTCCTTCCGCGTCTCGACCATCGGCACCGACGTGGAGCGCCTGGACCGCGGCCGCTCGACCCGCGGGGAACTCCTCGCGCTTCTCGATCGGCTCAACGAGGTCGACCCGGACGGGCGGACGGACGTCGCCGAGGCGCTGGCGACGTACGCGAAGACGATCCGCTCGCGCTCGCTCGTCGTCGTCGTCTCGGACTTCATCGACGACCCCGACGCGATCGAGGACGGGCTCGCCGCGCTCGGCCGGAGCGACGTCCTCCTCGTCCAGGTCGTCGCGCCCGCGGAGCGCGACCCCGACGTCGCCGGCGACGCCGTCTTCGAGGACCCCGAGACGGGGACGACCCAGCGCGCGTACTTCGCGGGCTCTACCGCCGAGTCCTACCGCGACCGGCTCGAGGCGCACATCGACGACGTGGCCGCGCGGGCGCGCCGCCTGCGGGCGGACCACGTCGTCGTCGACACCGACGCCGACTTCTTCGAGTCGTTCGCGGAGGTCTGGCGGCGTCAGGACGAGCGGGAGCGACGGCGGCGGCGACGCTGAGCGGGCTCGGGAACTCGGGTGGACTCCCCTGCCGCCGCCCGCGTTTCGGCGAGTATATTTCGCTCCGGCGACGAGTGGCGGGCGTGACCGCAGGAGGGAACCGGCGCGTCGTCGCGCTCGTGACCGGCTCGCACTTTGTGAACCACTCGTACATCGTGATGCTGGCGCCGCTCGTGGGCGTGCTCGCCGCGCGGTTCGACGTCAGCATCGCGGCGATCGGGCTGGCGATCGGCGTGCAGAACGCGGTCATCCTCCTCCTGCAACTCCCGTTCGGCTACCTCTCGGACGCCTACAGCCGGACGCTCGTCCTCGCGATCTCGCTCACAGCGGGCACGCTGGGCGCGGCGCTCACCGCGGCGGCGACGTCGTACGCGTGGCTCATCGCCGCGCAGTTCGTCGTCGGGGTCGGCGTCGCCGGCCACCACCCCGCGCACTATCCGCTGCTGGCGTCGGCCACCTCGGACGCGAGCCGCGGGCGCGCCTACAGCGTCCACGCCTTCGGCGGCGCGGTCGGCCTCGCGGCGCCCTTCGCGGTGGTGGCGGCGACGACCGCGCTGGGGCTCTCCTGGCGGGTCGCGATCGGCGCCATCGGCGTCCTCGGCGCCGTCTACTCCGCGTTCTGCCTGCTCCAGTTCCGCGCCGTCGACGACGACATCACGCGCCCGGGGCTGGCCGAGCGCCCCGACGAGCGGCCGACCCTCCGGTCGATCCCCGGCCGGATCCGGTCGCTCTTCCGGACTCTCGTCGCCTCCGAGGGGATCCTCGGGCTCACGCTCCTGGCCTTCCTCACGTCGGTCGCGGCGTGGACGATCCGGACGTACACGCCGAGCCTCCTGGCTAATGGCTACGGGCTCCCCGACGGCACGGCGAGCGCGCTCACCTCGGCGATGCTGGCGGTCGGCGCCGGCCTGATCCTCGCGGGCGGGAGCCTCACCGACCGCATCGGCGCCGGCCCCGTCGTGATCGCCGGCTACGCGGCGCTCGTGGTCGTCGCGGCGCTCCTGGCGACGCTCTCGCTCCCGCTCGCGGGGGTCGTGGTCGTGCTCCTCCTGAGCGGGAGCATCAGCTTCTCCCGGCCGGCCCGGTCGACCCTGGCCGATCGGCTCTCCGCGCGGGCCGACCTCGGGAAGAACTTCGCGCTCGTCACGATCGGGATCTCGCTCGGCGGCGTCGTCGCGCCGCCCGCGTTCGGCTACCTGATCGAGGCGGTAGGACTGGGCGCCTCGTTCGCCGCCGTGGCCGCCGTCGGCGCGCTCTCGCTCGGCCTCGGCTGGTGGGTCGTCCGCGACGCGGGACCGGACGCGTCGGCGGGGGCGGCGGTCGCCGGCGATGACTGATAGTGATTACTCTCGTCTCTTACCGCCGACGCCGTCACCGGGGGTGGCCTTCGGCGGTAAACAGTGAGAGCAATCACTATGACGCTGACCCTCCGGCGGTCCGAACACGCCCCGAGCGGCGGCGTCGCTTCCCGGAACGGACACGCCTTTCATCGCCGAGACCCTACCGTCGGATATGGTTCTGATGGAGTCCGACTCCGAACTGGAGCGGGGCGACGGGGCGCCCGATTTCGAGCTGCCCGGCGCCGACGGCGACACGTACACCCTGGACGATTTCGCCGACTACGAGGCCCTGCTCGTGGTGTTCACGTGCAATCACTGCCCCTACGCCGAGGCGAAGGTCGACGAGCTGAATCACCTGGCCGGCGCCTACGACGACCTCGCGGTCGTCGGCGTCAACCCCAACGACGCCGAGGAGTACCCCGACGACTCCTTCGAGCGGATGCGAGAGCGCGTCGAGGACGGCGAAATCGAGTACACGGCGTACCTCCGCGACGAGTCCCAGGCGGTCGCGAGGGACTACGGCGCCGTCTGCACGCCGGACCCGTTCCTGTTCGCGAACGAGGGCGACGCGTTCCGCCTGGCGTTCCACTCGCGGATCGACGACGCGATGAACCCCGACGCCGAGCCCGAGCGCTACGAGATGCGCGAGGCCGTCGAGGCGCTGCTCGCGGGCGAGGAGATCCCAGTCGAAGAGACCCCCTCGCAGGGCTGTTCGATCAAGTGGCGCGACGAGTAACCGCAGAGAGGGCGCGTCCGGCCGGGGCCTCGTCACAGGGTCGCGTGTCCGAAAGAACGAAACCGCTGTATTCCGAATTCGGCCTGTGTCTCAGGTGGCCCTCGTCGCCGACGACGACAGCACGATCCGGTCGCTGCTGCAGCACAAGCTCTCGTCGAGCGGCTTCTCGGTTCAGCTCTGCGAGGACGGCCAGGCGGCCCGCGACGCGCTTGACGCGATGGAGACCGACCCGGACGTCGTCGTCCTGGACGTGATGATGCCGCGGCTCAGCGGCACCCAACTGCTCCGGGCCATCCGCCGCGGCGAGGTCGGCGTCGACGAGGACGTTCCCGTCGTGATGCTCACCTCTCGCGGCCGCGAGGCGGACGTCCTCGACGGGCTCCAGTCGGGGTCCGACGACTACATCACGAAGCCGTTCAGCCCGAACGAACTCCTCGCCCGGATCCGGAAGGTCCTCGACGAGTGAGATGTCGGCCCGAACGCTCGCGGCGCTGCAGGTCGGTGCCGTCCCTCGATGGATCGTCGTCCTGTCGGCGCTCGTGCTCCTGTCGCTGCTCTTCTCGACGGCGCTGCTGACGGTCGGCTACTCGGTGCTGCGCTACCTGCGGCGGCGCCGCCGCGACGCGGTCCGGGAAGACCTCCGCGCGGGCCTCTTAGAGCGGCTGTACGGCGGCGACGACCCGGACTGGGAGGCGTGGGTCGAGACGCTCTCGAAACGCGAGCGATCGGTCACGGAGGAGCTCCTGGAGGAGTACCTGCGGGAGCTCCGCGGCAGCGACGCGCGGGCGCTCTTCGGACTCGGGGAGGCGCTCGGAATCCCCGAACGGGCGCGGGCGGACCTGGCAGACGGCGGCTACTACGAGCGGCTCGGCGCGCTCACCTGGCTGGGGCTGTTGCAGGACCCCCCGAGCGTCGAGGCGCTCGAACGGCACTGCACCGGCACGCCACGGGAGCGGGCCGCGGCGGCGAAGGTCCTGTACCTGAGCGACTACCCGGACCTCCCGTCGACGGGGGCGCGGCTCCTGCTGCGGGACGCCTCCGAGGCGTTCACCGTCTTCGGCATCGACACCCTCTATCGGGTCGTCGAGTCCGATCCCGGGCCGCTGTTCGAGCGGGCCGCCGCCGACGCGCACACGTGGCCCCCGGCGCTCCTGCAGCAGGTGCTCCTGGTCGCTCGCAACGTCAACACCGTCGTGGGCGACGCCGACCTCTCGTGGGTGGTGACCGCGCTGTCGAGCCCGGACGAGCGCACGAGGGCCGAGGCGGCGCGGGCGCTCGGCGGGTACGGCTGGCGGCCGTCGCTGCGCGGGGAGGTCGACGTCGGCGACCTGGGGATGGACCCGTCGCCGGCCGTCCGGGCGAGCGTCTATCGGATGCTCGGCGAGTGGGGCGACGCCGACGCCGTCGAGACGCTGATGTGGCTGGCGGCGATGGAACCGGAGTCCCGAGCGCGGGTGGCCGCCGCCGAGGCGCTCGTCTCGCACCGCGAGCGATACGGCGTCTCGCCGCCGCCGGCCATCGCCGACGCCTGGTCGTGGGCGACCGCGCACGCATGGTTCGACGAACTCGCTACGGACGTCTCGACGGAGCGCCGCCGATGAGGGCTGCGCCGTCGCCGCGGGCCTCGGGAGGGGGTCGCTGATGGCGTCGGCCACCGAGCTCGCGGTCTGGCTGCTCACGGCCTCGGGACTCGTGGTCGTGTTCTACTACGTCGTCATCAACATCAACTACCTGCTGATCCACTCGCTGTCGCTCTTGGAGCTCAGAGACGACGTCCGCGAGTCCGAGTGGAATCCGCCCTTCCGACCGTTCCAGAGCCCCTTCTACCCCGGGATGGCCGTCCTGGTGCCCGCCTACAACGAGGAGGCGACGATCACGGAGAGCCTCCGCTCGCTGCTCACGCTGAACTACCCGGACACGGAGATCGTCGTCGTGAACGACGGCTCCACCGACGATACCCTCGAAGTGCTCCGCCGGGAGTTCGACCTGGCGCCGCTCGACGCCGAGATCCCCTACGACGTCCCCAGCGAGCCGATCCGAGGGACGTACCGCTCGGAGACCCACGAGAGCCTACTCGTCGTCGACAAGGAGAACGGCGGCAAGAGCGACGCGCTCAACGCCGGGCTGTGGCTGACCGACAAGGAGCTGTTCTGTGCGGTCGACTCCGACACGATCATCGAACGCGACGCGCTCTTGCAGATCGTCCGCCCGTTCCTCCGGGACCCCCAGCGGGTCGTCGCCACCGGCGGGACGGTCCGCGTCGCCAACGACTGCGTCGTTGAGGACGGCGTCGTCGAGGAGGTCCACCTCCCGAAGACCGGCCTCCCCGGGCTCCAGGTGATGGAGTACCTCCGGGCCTTCTACTCCGGGCGGCTCGGGCTGGACCGGCTCAAGGGACTGATCCTCATCTCCGGCGCCTTCGGCGTGTTCCGCTCGGACTACGCGCGTGAGACCGGCGGCTACCGCCACGACACCATCACCGAGGACTTCGACATCGTCGTCCGCCTCCACCGGTATCTGATGGAGAACGACATCGAGTACGACGTCGAGTTCGTCCCCGAGCCGGTCGCCTGGACGGAGGTGCCGTCCTCGCGTCGCGTGCTGGGCCGGCAGCGACGGCGGTGGTACCGCGGGATGCTGGAGACGCTCGTCACCCACCGCGGGATGCTGTTCAATCCGAAATACGGCCGGGTCGGGACGTACATCCTCCCGGTGTTCGCCGCGGCCGAGGCCCTCGGCCCGCTCATCGAGGGCTTCGGCTACCTGCTGCTCCCGATCGCCGTGTACCTGGGCGTGCTCAACTTCGAGTTCTTCCTCGTGTTCTTCCTGCTCACCACCGGGCTCGGGGTCTTCCTCTGGTGGTTCGGCATCTTCAGCGAGGTCTGGAGCTACAACCGCTACGACCACCCCGTTCAGATCGTTCGGCTGCTGTGGTACGGCGTCCTCGAAAACTTCGGCTACCGGCAGTACAAGACGTACCTCGCCTGGCGGGGGCTCGTCGAGTACCTTCGCGGCGAGCAGTCGTGGGGAACGATGGAGCGGGCCGGCTTCGGCGGCGGCGAGGAGAGGGAGTGAAGCGAGCGCTGGGGGCGCTCAGGCCTCCGCGTACTGGCGGTGGGCCGGCGCGGCCGCGTTCACCCCGGTCACGGTGAACGTCGTCCCCGCGCCGGAGGTGTCGACGGCGAGGTCCCACCCGTGGCCGGTGACGACGCGTTCGACGATGAGGAGGCCGAGGCCCAGGTCCTTGATGTCCTCCACGTCGTCGGGGTCTTCGAGCGCCGCGGCGACCGCGTCGGGGAGCCCCGGACCGTCGTCGCTGACGGTGAAGCCCTCCGGGTGGTCGCTCACGGTCACCGACACGCCCGACTGGCAGTGCTCGTTCGCGTTCCGGAAGAGGTTCTCGAACAGCCGCTGGAGCCGCGCCCGGTCGGCGTTGATCGTCTTCGCGACGTCGAGGGTGAGCGTCGCGCTCCCGGTGCTGACGGTCTCCCACGCGTCCTCGGCGACCGAAGCGAGGTCGACCGGCTCGCGCTCGCCGACGTCGGCGCCCTCCTTCGCGAGCACGAGGCACTCGCCGATGAGCGCGTCCATCCGCTCCAGCGAGCCGGCGACGCGTTCGAGGTAGCCGTGGACCTCGCCCTCGGTCCGATCAAGCGCGAGCTCGGTGTAGCCGATCGCGCCAGACAGCGGATTCCGGAGGTCGTGGGCGACGATCCCGGTGAACTCGTCGAGCCGCTCGTTCTGCCGCCGGAGCTCCTCGGTGTGTTTTTGCTGTTCGATCTCGCTGGCGATCCACTCGCCGAGCAGGGAGACGAACTGCTGTTCGCTCTCGGTGATCTCGGTCTGCCGCGGGTCGTCGGCCGAAAAGCAGATCGTCCCGTAGACCTCCCCGTCGACGACGACCGGCGCGCCGACGTAGCACTGCAAGCCCGTGACCTCGCGGGCGACGTCGTCGCTGTACCGGCTCTCAGCCGCGTCCGCGAACGCGAGGGCCTCGCGCTTCTCGACGACGTGTCGGCACCACGTCTCGCCCAGTTCCGTCACCGATCCGGGCGCGTACTTCCCGCTCTCGATGTTCGTCTGGACGACCTCGTAATTGCCCTCGCCGGTGTAGGAGAGCACGCCGTAGTCGACGTCCAGGCGGTCGCGGCCGATGTCGATGGCGCTGGCGATCTTTTCGCTCGTGGACAGGTCCGAACTGGCGAGTTCGTACAGGTCCCTGAAGTACTGGGACTCGGGGGCCTCGGCGCACATTTGACTCAACCTCGGCCTCCCGGGATTTGGGTGTTGCCCTCGCCGCAGTTCTGTCAGAAGATATAGGTCCCTCGCCGACCCAGGGTCGACCGATGGACGACGACCCGGCGCCCGTAGAGAGGCGCCGCCTGCTCCGCACGCTCGGCGTCGGTGGCATCGGGACGGTCCTCGCGGGGTGCGGCGGATCGGGCCGCTCCGGGAGCGAAGGGGAAAGAGCCGGGACTGATACCTCATCGGCGTCGGCGAGCGGGAACGGACCGAACGCCCTCGACGGCGTTCGGGTCCGCCGTGACGGAATCCAGGTCCGACGCGACGGGGGCTGGGAGGACTTCCTCGTCCGCGGCGTCAACCTCGGGATGGGAAAGCCGGGGCGATTCCCCGGCGAGACCGCGATCACCCGCGCGGAGTACGACCGGTGGCTCGACGCGATGGCGGAGCTCAACGCGAACGCCATCCGCGTCTACACCGTCCACCCGCCGGCGTTCTACGAGGCGCTCGCCGCCCACAACGCCGACGCGGACCGGCCGCTGTATCTCCTGCACGGAAACTGGCTGCCGGCCGACCGCATCGAGGGCGAGACCACCGCCTACGACGACGGGGTCGCGGGCGTCTTCGACGAGCGCGTGCGGACCGTCGTCGACGTCGTCAACGGGAACGCCCAGTTACCGGACCGCCCGGGTTACGCCAGCGGCTCGTTCGACGCCGACGTCTCGGCGTACCTGCTCGGCTACGTCGTCGGCGTCGAGTGGGAGCCGCAGTTCGTCGCGCGGACGAACGCCGACCACGAGGGCGGCCGCACGGACGGCCGGCTCGTCCGCGCGACGGACGCGGCGACGGCGTTCGACCGCTGGCTGGCCCGCCGGCTCGATGCGCTCGCGACGTACGCGGCCGAGACGTACGACCACAGGCGCCCGGTGAGCTTCGCCAACTGGCCGACGACGGACCACCTCTCGCATCCCGCGGAACCGTTCGCGTGGGAGGACGAGGTCTCGGTGAACCCGAACCACGTCGTCGCGGCCGACGCGTTCGACCCCGGGGTCTTCGCCACGTACCACGTCTACCTCTACTACCCGGACTTCATGAACTTCAGCCGGGAGTACGTCTCCGGCGACGGCGATGGGAGCGCCCCGGCGGCCGGCTACGCCGGCTACCTGGACGATCTCGTGGACGCGAACGACCACCCAGTCGTCGTCGGCGAGTATGGCGTCCCTTCGTCCCGGGGGAACGCGCACGAACACGTCGGCGGGATGGACCAGGGCCACCACACGGAGGCCCAGCAGGGCGAGTACGACGCCGAGCTCTTCGAGGCGATCGTCGGGGCCGGGACGGCCGGCGGGCTCGTCTTCGCCTGGCAGGACGAGTGGTTCAAGCGCACGTGGAACACGATGGAGTACACCGATCCCGACCGGCGGCCGTACTGGCTCAACGTCCAGTCGCCCGAGGAGTGCTTCGGCCTCCTGTCGTTCGATCCGAGCGCCGGCATCACGCTCTCGGGGAGCGACGCGGAGTGGGCGGACGCGACGCGAATCGCCAGCGGGTCGGCGTCGCCCGCCGTCTCGCTCGACGACGGCTACGACGCGGGACGGTCGCTGCGCGAACTCCGGGCGGCGGCCGACGAGGGGTACCTCTACCTCCGGATCGCGCTCGACGACGTCGGCGACGCGTTCGACTGGAACCGGACGCGGGCGGTCGTCGCCCTCGACACGACGCCGGATCTGGGGAACACGTCGCTACCGCTGAATATCGACGCCGACACGGGCTCGGGCGTCGATTTCGTCGTCGAACTCGGCGGCCCCGAAGACTCCCGCGTGCGGGTCGCGAGCCACTACGATCTCTTCTACTACGAGTACGGCGAGCGCGACGGCGTCCTCGATCCGGCGCCGTACGCGTCCGAGCCGGACAACGGCGTCTACCACCCGATCAGGCTCGCCACGAGCTACCCCCTCCGGATCCCGACGCAGGACCGGACGATCCCGTTCCGCTCCGTCGAGACCGGCGAACTGCGGTACGGAACCGCGGACCCGACGACTCCGGCGTACGATTCGCTGACCGACGTCCACGCGGATCCCGACGCCGGAACGGTCGAACTGCGGCTCCCCTGGCAGCTCCTCCAGTTCCGCGACCCGAGCACGCGGACGGTCACCGGCGACATCTGGCAGGGGGGACTCGACGCCGGCGAGCGGGTCGACGGGATCGGACTCGCCGCGCTGACGTACGCGCCGGGACCCGACGGCGCCGCTCGCGACCTGCCGGCGCCGAGCAACGCCACCGATCTGCTCCCGGCCGACGGCGGATCGATCGAGACCGCCTCGGAGTTCGGACGCTTCCGGTGGGACACCTGGCAGACCCCCGACTACGCCGAGCGCCGCAAGGAGTCGTTCGGGATTCTACGCGACGCGTACGGGCGATATTGACGCGATCCAGAGTCGACCGAGAGCAGCCGACTCTCCCGTCCGCGACGGCCGATCGTTATTGTAGCGTTTGCAACTGCGTACTCGCTCGATCGCACCCGTCGTGCGGTTCGATGAATGAAGGCTTGCGGACCTGCGATATCTCCGCAGACGGTCCCATCGGCGCCGTGCGCTGACCGCCGACGCAGGGCGCCCGCGGGTGCGCGACACACCGCCCTGCGACGCCGCCGCGTCGCCTGCTCGCTATTCGCCGCCTCGGCCGCGATCGCTGGTCAGTTCCTCGGCCCGATCGAGCGCCTCGCGGGCGTTCTCGACGGCGGCTTCCTTCGTCGCGGGGTAGGCCTCGACCTTCGCGCGGAGCGTGATCCCGCCGCCGCGGCGGACCTCGCCGCGGAACGCCGACTGCTTGTCCAGCCGGAGGAACAGCTCGGTGTTGTCGGTGACGCGCTCGTCGAGCTCCGACAGCAGGTCCTCGAACGCTGGAAGCGTCGCGAGCCGCCCGAGGACGTGGCGGACGTCGTCGGCGTTTTCGACCCGCGCGGAGAGGACGACGATCCGGTCGCCGTGGTGGCCCTCGCTCTCCGTGCGCTCGATCTCGAAGTCCTCTGGGAGGAACGTCCGGAGGGCGCTCTCGACCCGCTTTTCGTCCTCGGTCTCGTAGCAGAAGGTCCGCAGATCGACGTAGTGAAACGGGATTCGCGGCATTGGCGGCCCTACGCGTCGGGGGCTGAAAAACGCTCGTTACTCCGCGTCCGACTCGTCGTCGGCGTCCTCGGCGAGCTCCAGCTGGTCCGCGGAGATGCCGACCTCCTGGCCGTCGTCGAAGCCGACGGTGTAGGTCGCGTCGCCGAACATCGTCTCGACGACCTGCGTGATCGTGCCGACCTCGCCGTCGAACTCGCTGTGCTTGTCGTGCAGTACCACGCTGTCGTCTTCTTCGAACTCCATACCGGAGAGCGACGCGGAGCGGTGAAAAGTCGACTGGTTCCGGGTCGAGAGCGCCCCCGCGGACCGACCGGGACGACTGGGACGAACGCGATTATAAATCACCAGCCCCTTCGGCAAGGTATGGAACCCACACGACGGTCGTACCTCGCGGCGCTCTCCGGCGCGGTGGCGCTCGGCTCGACCGCCGGCTGCCTCGGCGGCTCCGGCGGAAACAGCGCGCTCCCGGACGGCTGCAGCGTCGGCACCCTCGATACCGTCACCTCGCTCCCCCGGCCGGCGCTGGGGTCGAGCGACGCCCCCGTCACCGTCGACGTGTTCGAGGACTTCGCGTGTCCGCACTGCCAGACGTTCACCCAGTCGGTCTACCCGAAGATCAAGTCGAACTACATCGACCCGGGAGAGATCCGGTACCGCTTCTTCGACTTCCCGATCCCGGTGAGCGACTGGTCGTGGTTCGCCGCCTCGGCGGCCCGAGCGGTGCAGGACCGGAGCGACGCCGAGACCTTCTTCGCGTTCGCGAAGGGCGTCTACGAGAACCAGGACCACCTCGCCACCGAGGGGTATCAGGTCGTCCACGACCTCGCGAACGACCTCGGCGTCGACGGTTGCGCCGTGGCTGGGGCCGCCAATCAGGAGCCCTACCGACCGGTCGTCGAAGCCGATCGCGAACTGGGTAGCGAGCGCGGCGTGCCCGGCACGCCGGCCGTCTACGTCGACGGCGAACTGCTCGATACGTACGGCTGGGACGGGATCAAGAGCGCGATCGACAGCCGGCTCGACGGCTGATAGTCATTACTCTCACTGTGTACCGCCGAACGCCATCCCCGGTGACGGCGTTCGGCGGGAAGAGACGAGAGTGATCACTAGAGTCGGGAGGGCGCCGTTCGGTTAGTCGCCGAGTCCCGGCGTCTCGCCCGCGGGCGTCGGCAGCGCACGGAGCGACCGCGGCGGCACGAGAAAGTTCCCGCGGCGCTTCACGAAGATGTATTCGAGGATGCCGTTGTTCGCCCGCTGGCGGATGGTCGGGACCTCGGTCAGGTCGGTGCCGTTCATCGCCGCTCTCACCTCCTCGAAGGTCGAGATCTCGGACTGCAGGCTCGGGAAGTGGAGGCTGGCCTCGCCGCCGTCGGTCGACTCGAAGTGGCGCCTGAGCGTCCGCACCGTCCCGTCGTCGGTGCGGTTCGCCCGCGCGGCCTTCTGAGCGTGGCCGACCCGCGCGTACTCGCGGGCGTGGTCGCGGATCTCGCTGACGATCTCCGGCGTGATCCCGCTGCTCGCACCGAGGTTCTCGCCGACGCCCTCGACGAGGTCGCGCTCGGCGTGGACGGGCGAGAACATCTCCGCGACGCGCTCGTCGAAGGACTGCTCGCCGTACCAGTCGCCGAGCCGCATCCGGAGGTTCGAGACGTGCTTCGTGGTCCCGCCGGCGAAGGGGCCCGACCGGATGGTGACGTAGTCTTCGGTCGCCTGATTCTTCCGGAATCCGGCCATAAAACCCATAAACAGCGGCGACGCCTCGGGGACGGGATTCGAGTCGGGAATGCCCTCCAGGCCGTCCTGCCTGTCGGCCGGCATCCCCGCGCCGACGAAGCCGGTCCGGCGGTCGGCGACGTCGAGGGCGTCCGTCAGCGGCGCGTCCATCTCGACGCCGTTCACCGCCGAGCGCCGGCCGCGGAGGCCCTCCTCCGCTTCGAGGACGACGTCCGCGCGGTCCGACGCCAGGTGCAGGAGCGCGTCCTGCCGGTCGAACGTCGGCGTCTCGAACGGCGAGAGCGCCCTGGGCTCGGGCAGATCGACCGAGTCGGGGAGGTCGTCGTCGAACCGAGCGAAGTACCGCGGCGAGTACGCCATCGACGACAGCAGCCCGCCGTGGCTCCGCTCGTACGCCCGATCGAGCGTCCGCAACGCGGACTCGACTGTCCGGCGGGCGTCCGGGCCGGGAGGCCCGTCGCCTGAGAGCGTCAGATACAGCAGGATCTGGTGTCGGGGCAGGAGGCGGTTGCCGTGCTCGTCGGTCCGGACGCGGTCGTTCCACGCGTGCTGACGTTCGGGGAGCGACGAGAGGTCGTCGGGGCCGTCGGGCACCGGTTCGTCGGCGCGGTCGAGACACGCCGAGAGCGCCGCCGCCCCGCCGGCCGCAACGGCGGCCTTCAGCGTCTCGCGGCGCGTCCACCCGCTCTCGTCGACCATACCGGTGATAACGGAGGGACGGCTAAGTGGGTTTCTCTCGGCGTCGCGGGCGGGGGGCGCCGAAACGACGCGGCTATCAGTTCGGAGGGTCTATCGGCGCGCGTGACTCGCCGCGGGACGCGGATCCGGCTCGCCGTCGGCGTGTGGGGCGTGCTCGTCTCGCAGGTGTTCCTCTACCCGGGGGTCGAAGACATCGTCGCGGCCCTGGGCGGCGACGGCGCCATCCGCGCGGGGATGTGGTTCCTCGTCGCGGAGTTCGCCGCCTTCGTCGCCTTCGCCAGCGTCTGGGGCGCCGCCAGCGACGCGCTCGGGCGACGGATGCCGCTCGCGGCCGCCGGGGCGCTCGGCGGCGCGGCCGGCTACCTCCTGCTCGCCGCCGCGCCGACGCTCGGCCTCCCCTTTGCGGGCGTCCTCCTCGTCCGGCTGGTCGGCGGCGCCGCGACGATCGGCGCGTTCTCGCTCTCGATCACCGCGCTCGCCGACCTCGCGGGCGGGAACGGCCGGAACATGGGCGCCGCGGGCATCGCCATCGGCCTCGGCGCGGCGCTGGGGTCTGTGGTCGGCGGCCGCCTCGCCGACGCCGACCCGCTGTATCCGCTCTTCGCGGCGGCGGCGACCCTCCTCGCGGTCGCGGCGCTGTTCCTGACCGTCTCGGAGGATCTGCCGAGCGCCGACCGGCTCCGCGTCGGCGACGCGCTCGGCCGCCTCCGGGAGCGCCCCGCGCTCGCGGTGCCGTACGCCTTCGGCTTCATCGACCGGATGACCGCCGGCTTCTTCGCGCTCGTCGGCGTCTACTACTTCCGCGACGCCTTCGGGCTGAGCGCCGGGGGCGCGGGGCTGGCGCTCGCGGCGTTCTTCGTCCCGTTCGCGCTGTTGCAGTACCCCGCGGGAGTGCTCTCGGACCGGATCGGCCGGGCGATCCCGGTCGTGGTCGGCTCGATCTGCTACGGGCTAGGGATCGTCGCCGTCGGCCTCGCGCCGAACGTCGCCGTCGCCGTCGCCGCGATGGTCGCGGTGGGGTCGCTCGGGGCCGGAGTCGCGCCCGCGACGATGGCGCTCGTCACGGACGTCGCCGCCGCAGCGGAGCGCGGCGCGGCGATGGGCGGCTTCAACGTCTTCGGGAGCCTGGGCTTCCTGGCGGGCTTCCTGCTCGGCGGGCTCACCACCTCGGCGGCGGGCTACCTCACGTCGTTCCTCGTCGTCGGGCTCTCGGAGGTCGCGATCGCGCTCGTCGCGGCCCGCGCGGTGGTCCGGATCACAGCCGACAGCGACGACAGCGAGGCGGACCGGGTCGCGGCCGGCGGTCCGTCCGGGTGACGTCGGAGGGCGGGTGTCGGCGGCCTCGCCGAATCGACGTCTCGCCTACTCGTGGCCCGAGACGCGGACGGGCTCGTAGGGCTCTTCGAGGTACTCGACCTCGGAGTCCGAGAGGTCGACAGAGAGCGCTTCGACCGCGTCTTCGAGGTGTTCGACGCTCGTGGTTCCGACGATCGGCGCGTCGACGCGGTCGTCTTCGAACAGCCACGCGAGGCCGATCTGGGCCATCTTCACGCCGTTCTCCTCGGCGAGCTCCTGGACGCGCTCGTTGACCTCGCGGCCGCCGCCCTCAAGGTAGGGGTGCCTGTGGGCGTAGTCGTCGTTCTCGCCGCGGGTCGTCGCGCGGGCCTGCCCGTGGGGGCGCGCGAGCCACCCGCGGGCCAGCGGCGACCACGGGATGACGCCGACGTCCTGCTCGTCGCACAGCGGCAGCATCTCGCGTTCCTCCTCGCGGTAGAGGAGGTTGTAGTGGTTCTGCATCGTCGAGAACCGCGTGAGCCCCTGCCGCTCGGCGACGTGCTGGGCCTCCGCGAACTGGTGGGCCCACATCGACGACGCGCCGAGGTACCGGGCCTTGCCCCGTCTGACGGCGTCGTCGAGCGCGCGCATCGTCTGCTCGATCGGCGTGTCGTAGTCCCAGCGGTGGATCTGGAGGAGATCCAGCGTGTCCATCCCGAGCCGATCCAGGGAGTTGTCGAGCTCCTGCTCGATGGCCTTCTTCGAGAGGCCCCCGGAGTTCGGATCGTCGTCGTCCATCTGGAAGTACACCTTCGAGGCGACGACGAACTCGTCGCGGTCGTACTCGGAAAGCGCGTCGCCGAGCACCCGCTCGGAGCCGCCCCCGGAGTACATGTTCGCCGTGTCGAAGAAGTTCACGCCGAGTTCGATGGCCCGGTCGACCAGATCCTTGCCCTCCTCCTCGTCGAGCACCCAGTCGCGCCAGTCGACGTCGCCGAAGCTCATACAGCCGAGACAGATCTTCGAGACCGTCACGCCCGTGTCGCCGAGTGTCGTGTACTCCATAGCGGGGTCACGCGCCGGAGCGGCAAAAAGCTCAGCGCGGCGGCAGTCCCGACCGCTCGACCCGAACGGCGAGCATTTGCACCAGATCCTATTGTATCGCCGAGTTGAGAGGTCCCCTCTCGTGTTCACAGATGTCGAGCCTCCATCCACGGCTGGCAGTCGTTCTCGCGGCGCTCGTCGTCCTCGGCGGGCTTCCCGCGGTCGCGGTCGCACAGCAACCCGGATCCGGTCCGGGCAGTGACGGTTCCTTCGGCGGCGTGGTCTTGGTGACGGTCCTCGGGGCGCTCCCCGTCGTCGGCGGCCTCGTCGACCTCGTCGTCCTGCTGCTCGGCCTCGGGGCGTTCGTCGCCGCCGTCCGCGGCTCGTCTCTCGACACCGAAGGCGGAGGCGGCGGCGACGCCGTCGCGACCGACACCGCACCCGCAGAGTGACCGGCGGACGTCGTGTGCGGCGCTGGTGCGTCGCTTCGGCGTTGCCAGGACTTTCGAGCCCGTGACTCAAACCGGGATCGTAGTCATACCAACGTTTTCCGGCCGGCGGCGTGCAGGTGCCGGTGATGTCCCCCGTCACGCCGCTCGTCCGTCCCGGTCGGTTCTTCGCCGAGCGCGACGTCACCGTCGGACACACGCTGGCCCTCCTCGCCCTCCACGTCTTTGCGCTCCCGCTGGGCGTCTGGGCCGTCGGTCGGGTCTTCCAGGCGCGGATCGACGGCACGGTGATGGTCGACAACCCCAGCCGACCGTCCGAGCAGTTCTGCGAGACCGCGCCGGAGTCGATGGACGCGGACTGCGACGCGCCCGCGGAGGTCGAGCGGAACATCGACGCGCTCCTCGCCGACGCCGTCGGGGAGTTCATCGGACCGGTCCTCATCGGGATCGGGATCGTGATCGTCCTGGTCGCCGTCGCGCTCCACGCCGGAGCGAGGCTGTTCGACGGGGAGCGCGGCATCGCGACGTCGTTGGCCGTGGCGCTCTGGGGGCTCGTGCCCCCGCTCGTGAGCCTCGTCGTCGGGCTCGGCCTCCTGTTCGTCCTGATCGATCCGATCACCGTCGCGAGCCAGAGCGATCCGTCGGTGCTGACAGAGCGCATCCGAGCCGACCTGGCGCCGCTTGTCCGCTGGCAACCGCTCGTGACCGGGGCGACGTCGCTGTGGTCCGGGCTCGTCTGGCGGGCCGGGCTCCGACACGAGCAGGGGCTGTCGAACGGCGCGGCGACGGGCACCGCCGGGACCGTTGCGCTCATCGTGTGGCTCTTCTCTCTCGCGTAGCCGAGGGGAACGGCAGACTCGGCCCGGGCCGCTCGCGACCGTTGACCACCAACCGTTTTTCCGATGGTCGCCGAAGACGCCGGTATGACGAGCGGTCGCACCTTCGTCGCCACGACCGTCGCGGTGGGTCTCGCGGCGCTCGCACACGCGGCGGCGACCTGGCCGATCGCCGCGACGATCGCCCTGTTCGGGGGCGGCGCCGCGGTCGCGTTCGTCGCCGAGGCGGTCGTCGTCGCCCTCGGCTGGCTCGAACACCACCTCGGTCCGAAGGTCCTCGGCGTCCCCCTCTACGTCCTGTTCGGGTGGACCGGGGCGATCTACCTCGCGTTCCGACTCGCGCTCCTCGCGACCGACGGCTGGCCCGCCGTGGTCGCGGCCGGAGCCGTCGCGACCGCCTACGACGTGCTGACCGACCACCGCGGCGTCGAGGAGGGATACTGGACGTACCTGGACGACCTCGGCGGGCCGCGCGTTCGGGCGGTCCCGTGGTGGAACTTCGCCGGGTGGTTCGCGATCAGTTGCCTCACCGCGGCGCTCGCCACCCCGTTCCTGTGATGCGTCTCATATGGCTATTGCCAGAAGGAAACAGAGCGCGGGCGCTATTCGTCGACGGCGGTCGTGAGGTTCCGCTCCAGCGTCTCGACGCTGTGGCGGATCTCGGCGACCTGATCGGTCTGCTGTTGGTTCGCCGCGGCGAGTTCGGCGACCTCGTCGGCGATGCGTTCGACGCCCTCGACGGTCGAGCCAAGCATCGCCGAGATGTCCTCGGCGCTCGTCGCCTGCTCGTCGGTCGCGGTCGCGATCTGTTCCAACTGCTCGGAGACGTCCGCGATCGCCTCCTGGATCTCCCGCTGATTCGCGTTCACCGCCTCGATCTGGGACTCGATCTCGTCGACCTGTTTCGTCGTCTGTTCGATCCCGTCGACCGTCTCCGCGGCGATGGTCGCGATCGATTCGACGAGGCCCTCGATCCGCTCGGCTTCCTCTTTGGACTCCGTCGCCAGCGACTTCACCTCGTCGGCGACGACCGCGAAGCCTTCTCCGGCCTCACCCGCACGAGCGGCCTCGATCGAGGCGTTGAGCGCGAGGATGTTGATCTGATCGGCGATGTCGTCGATCACCGCGACCACGTCGTCGATCTCGTCGACGCGCTGTGCGAGGTCCTCGGCGTCGCCGGCCATCCGATCGCTCGCGTCCGCGACGTCCTCGACCGTCTCCAGCAACTCGGTCGTCGACTCCTCTGACTCGGTCGCGAGCTCTGCGGTCTCGGAGCTCTGGGTCGAGATGGTCTCGACGCTCGCGGCGACCTCCTCGGTCGTCGCGCTGAACGTCTGGATCTCGTCGTCGACCTCTCTGACGTGTTCGGCCTCCTCGTCGGCGACTTCCGCGATCACGTTCACGTTCTCCGTCACCTGCGAGGACGCCCGTTCGAGGTCGCTCACGTTCCCGTCGAGGTCCCGCTGGACCTGCTCTTGGACGCGCTGCATCGACTGGCGCTGCTCGACGAGGTCCGTCACCCGGGTCACGACCTCGAAGGCGCCGACGACCTCGCCGTCGGGGCCGCGGAGCGGGACGCTCTTCGCGCGGATGTGCCAGTCGCTGCCGTCGGCGTGGGATCCCGAGCGGATCTCCGACTCCCGGACGGGCTCGCCGGACTCCATCACCTTCTCCGCGAGGGTCTCGCTCGCGCTATCGGTGCCGACGAGGTCGTAGGCGGACTCGCCGACCGCCTCGTCGGACGAGATGCCGATGAACGACTCGTTCTCCTGGTTCCACTGAGCGACGCGGCCGTCGCGGTCGACGGTGAACGCGGGGTCGGGGAACCGATCGACCAGCTCCCTGAAGAGGTGTCGCCAGTGGTCCCGCTCGGCGCGATACCGTTCTGCGTCGCTCGCGTCCGCCGGGACCTCCGGCGCGAGCGTCGCCTCCTCAGCGAGCGGTGCGTCCTCGGGGGTGCGGGCTCGTTGTGCCATTACCCCGGGTGGGCCGTCACAGCCATTTCAAGCTATGCGTGAGAGTATCAACGCTGATTACACCGACCGTCCGCGGCCCGTAGGGTCGCGTCCGCAGCGACGTGACGGTACCGCTGAATATCCCTGGTGCCGCGGTCAGGGAACTTTGAGGTACGCGTAGCCCTCGTCTTGGAGACGCGCGAGTTCGCCGACGCCGGAGGGGACGAGGTCGACGTTCGCCAGCAGGTCCGTCGCCGCCATGTCGCGGCTCGAAACGGAGTTCCGACACCCCAGGCAGCGGACCGGCGTCTCCCCGAGGGCGCGGACCTCCGTCGAGACCGGCGACCCAGCCTCGACGGCCCGGATCGCGTCGCCGTTGACGAGCAGGACGACGTCGTCGACGTCTGCGGTGTCGTCCGCGAGGAGGTTCCGGACGTTTCCGAGCGCGCGGCGCCAGTCGCCGACGTCGCCGCTGGAGAGGTGGAAGACGACCTGCATACGCGTGAATACGACAGGCGCCGTTTAGAAATTGGTGCTGGTGCTCGACGGGGTCGGCGAGCCGCCGTCCGGGGTTCCGCCGGCGGGCGAATGAACAACGGTTTTGCCCCTCGCCCGCGCTCGGAGGAGGTATGCACGCGATCACGAACAGCGGCTGGATCGAGGTCGTCACAGGCTCGATGTTCTCGGGGAAGACCGAGGAGATCCTCCGCCGGCTCCGACGCGCGGAGATCGCGGGGCAGAAGGTCGCGGTGTTCAAGCCCGCGGTCGACGACCGCTACGGCGAGACCACCGTCGGCTCCCACGTCGGCCGCCAGTGGGAGGCGACCGTCGTCCCCAGCGAGGGCGACGGCGTCTGGGAGATCCGCGAGTCGCTGAACGGCCAGGACGTCGTCGCGATCGACGAGGCGAACTTCTTCGGTCCCGAGCTCGTCGACGTCTGCCAGCGGCTGGCCGACGACGGCCGGCGCGTGCTCGTCTCCGGCATCGACCAGACCTACCGCGGCGAGCCGTTCGAGCCGCTCCCGCAGCTGATGGCCGTCGCGGAGTACGTCGACAAGCTCCAGGCGATCTGCGCGCAGTGCGGCGAGCCAGCGACGCGGAATCAGCGCTTCGTCGACGGCGAGCCCGCCCACGTCGACGACCCGACGATCGTCGTCGGCGCCGAGGAGTCCTACGAGGCGCGCTGCCGGAACTGTCATACCCTCCGGCGCGACTAACAGAAGCAACGTGACCACCTGGGTAGCCGATCCGAAGGGCGGCCGCGACCGCGGTCCGCGCGCCGTCGCCCGCGCCTGGCTCGAAGTCCTCCTCCGACCCCGGCAGTTCTTCGCGCACGGCGTCGCGCCCGGCGATCAAGCCCCCGGCCTCGTGTTCGCGGTCGTCGTCGCCCTCGGGTACACCGTCGGCCTCTTCGCGTTCGTCCCCGCGCGGATCCCGGACCTCGCGGGCGGGCCGGCCGTCTCCGCGTTCGTCGCGCTCGCCGCCGTCGCGCTCGTCGTCGCGCCGGCGACGCTCCACCTCACCGCGGCGCTCCAGACGGTCCTCCTGATCCTCGTCGTCGAGGACCGGGCGGGCGTCAGCGAGACCGTCCAGGTGATCGCCTACGCGGCCGCCCCCTGCGTCGCCGCGGGCGTGCCAATTCCCGCGGTCCGCGCGGGCTGTGCGCTCTACGGGGCCGCGCTGCTCGTCGTCGGCCTCCGCGTCGTCCACGGGACGTCGGCCGCGCGAGCGGCCCTCGCCGGCGCGATTCCGGCGGTGTTGCTCTTCGGGACGGTCTTCGGCGGCATCGACGCGGGGGAGGCGATCCTCCTGGCGCTCGGGCTGATCTGAGCGGCGGACGCTCCCCGCGCCCCCGCCGATCTCGCGACTCCCCCGGACGAGCGGGATTCGACAATCGTTTTAGTCGTGGCACATTTGACTCTTGCAATGGATTGGATTACGCACGACGAGGACGTTTGGTTCGATTTCAGAGGCGATTCGCCGGAGCAGCTCACGCCGGGGCGGTTCTACAAGGGGACGGTCGACGGGTTCGCCGACTTCGGCGTGTTCGTCGACCTCGCGCCGGGCGTCACCGGGCTCCTCCACCGGAGCGAACTCGACCAGCGGCTCGAGAGCCTCGACTGGGAGTCTGGCGATACGGTGTTCGTTCAGGTGAAGAACGTCAGGAGCAACGGCAACATCGACCTCGGCTGGTCGATCCGCCAGTCCGAGTCGGAGTTCCGCGGGGCCCGCGTCCACGACCCCGACGGCGACGCCGACGGCGAGCCGATCGAGGCCGAAGACGACGGCCCCGAGCCGGTGAAGAAGACGCCGAAGGGCGTCTCGACGAAGTCCCGCGCCACGAACGGCACCGAGTCCGTCGAGGCCGAAAGCGGCGTCGGCGGGGCGGCGGCAGGGGCGTCCGAGGCCGACGCTGACTCCGGTTCCGAGTCGTCCGACGAGCCCGCGGAGACGACGGCGGACGACGCCGCGGACGACGTGGAAGTCGCGGCGGCCGGCGCCGCAGCGTCGACGGCGGCGAAGGCCGAAGAGGCCAACGAGGCCGAAAGCGCCCAGGAATCCGACGCCGAGGCGGACGCGGCCGAGGAGCCGCCGGAGCGCGTCGCGATCGACTCCCTCGGCGACCGGGTCGGCGACCGCGTCCGGATCGAGGGCGAGATCGTCGGCGCGCGCCAGACCGGCGGCCCGACGATCTTCGAGGTCCGCGACGAGACCGCCGTGGTCGACTGCGCCGCGTTCGTCGAGGCCGGCGTCCGCGCCTACCCTGAGATCGGGGAGGGCGACGTCGTCCGCCTCGACGGCGAGGTCGAACTCCGCCGCGGCGAACTGCAGGTCGAGACCGAAGAACTCACCGAGCTCACGGACGAGGACGCCGAGGCGGTCGAACAGCGCCTCGTCGACGCGCTCGCCGAGCGCGCCCGTCCCGACTCCGTCGAGCCGCTGGCCGACCACGACGCCGTCGCGGCCGTCACCGACCAGCTGGCCGACGCCGCGGAGGCCATCCGAACGGCGGTGCTCCAGTCGCGGCCGATCGTGGTCCGCCACGCCGCCACGGCCGACGGCTACGTCGCCGGCGCGGCCGTCGAGCGAGCCGTCCTCCCGCTGATCCGCGACGAGCACGCCCGCGCCGACGCCGAGTACCACTTCTTCACGCGCCGCCCGCTCGACGACCCCGTCTACGGGATGGACGCCGCAACGAACGACGTAACCCAGATGCTCCAGGACAGCGAGCGCCACGACGAGAAGCTCCCGCTCGTGGTCCTCGTCGGCGTCGGCGGCACGACCGACTCGCTGGACGGCCTCGGCCTGCTCGGCGTCTACGGCGCCTCGCGCGTCGTGGTCGACGCCGACGAGGTCGACACGGAAGTCGTCGACGAGGCGAGCGTTCTGGTCTCGCCGAGCCTCACCGAGACGGACGCCTCGGACCTCTCGACCGGCGCGCTCGGCGCGAACCTCGCGTCGGCCGTCAACGAGGACATCACCGGCGATCTCGCACACCTTCCGGCGGTGAGCTACTGGGACGACGCGCCCGGGGCGTACGTCGACCTCGCCGCGGAGGCCGGCTACGACGCCGACCGGACGCGGGAGCTCCGGGAGGCCATCGCGCTGGAGGCGTACTACCAGTCCTACCAGGACAAGCGCGAGCTCATCACCGACCTCCTGTTCGAGGACGACGGCGGGCTCGCGGGTCACGTCTCCGAGCAGTTCCGGAGCAAGCTCGACGACGAAGTCGCGACCGCGCAGGCGAACCTCGAATCCCGCTCGGTCGAGGGGGTCGACGTCGGCGTCCTCGACGCGGACTCCTACAGCCACCGGTTCGACTTCCCGCCGACGTCGCTGCTCGCCTCGGCGCTTCACCGCCGGAACGGCCACGCGGTCACGGTCGTCTACTCGACCGACGAGCTGTTCGTCCGCGTCGACGGCGACGTCGACGTCCGGACGGCCGCGCGGTCGGCGAGTGAGGCCGTCCCCGAGGGCGGCGTCACGGCCGTCGGCGTCCGACAGAACCGCATCGAGTTCCTCTCGGGCGCCCGCGAGGACGTCGTCGACGCCGTCGTCGACGCCGTCGTCGACCAGCAGTAGCAGTAAGCCGACTCCGCAGCGGCGTTTCGTGTTCGCGCTCCCGACGACCGGGAGCGACACGCTTAACCCCGAAACCGGACGAGAACACCGTAATGAGACGGTCGCTGGGACGCTGGGCGGTGATCCGCGCGTGAGCACGGACGCCGAGAGCGACGGCGAGTCCGACCCGACCGAGAGCGACGCCTTCCGGCGGACCTGCGAGGAGCTCGTGGGGCGCATCCTCGACGGCGAGGTCGACCGCGAGAGCCTGGAGTCGGCGAAGCTCGACGCCTGCTCGGAGCACTCCTCGCCGAAGGTCCCGAAGAACGTCGAGATCCTCCAGCACGCCCCCGAGAGCCGACGCGAGGAGGTGAAAGAAGTCGTCCGCCGAAAGCCCGTCCGAACCGCCTCGGGCGTCTCGCCGGTGGCGATTATGACCTCGCCGCATATGTGCCCGCACGGGAAGTGCCTCTACTGCCCGGGCGGGCCGGCCTCGGAGTTCGACTCCTCGCAGTCGTACACGGGTCACGAGCCCGCGGCCGCCCGCGGCGAGCAGAACGACTACGACCCGTACGGGCAGGTGACGCTGCGGCTCGAACAGCTCCGACACATCGGCCACCCGGTCGACAAGGTCGAACTGATCCTGATGGGCGGGACGATGACCGCCCGCAGCCACGACTACCAGGAGTGGTTCGTCAAGCGTGCGCTGGAGGCGCTGAACGACTACGATCTGGACGCCGAACCGGAGCCGGCCGAAGAGCAGTCGTTCAAGCCCGACCCCGAGGACGTCGAATTCCGCTACCTCGAAGACGTCATCGCCGAGAACGAGACCGCCGACATCCGGAACATCGGGACCACCTTCGAGACCAAGCCCGACTGGTGCGACCCCGAGCAGATCGACCGGATGCTCGACCTCGGCGCGACGAAGGTCGAGGTCGGCGTCCAGACGACCTACGAGCGCATCAACAGAGAGATGCACCGCGGCCACGGCGTCCAGGCGTCGATCGACGCCAACCGCCGGCTCCGCGATGCGGGCTTCAAGGTCGGCTTCCATATGATGCCGGGCCAGCCGGGGATGACGAAGGAGATGATCCTCGAGGACTTCCGGCAGCTGTTCGAGCGCGAGGAGTACCGGCCCGACTACCTGAAGATCTACCCGACGCTCGTCGTCCGCGGGACGCGCGTCTACGACCAGTGGCGCCGCGACGAGTTCGAGCCGCTCGGCAACGAGGAGGCCGCCGAGGTCATCAGCGAGGTGATGAGGATGATCCCCGAGTACACCCGCCTCCAGCGGGTCCAGCGCGACATCCCCGCGGACTTCATCGACGCCGGCGTCTGGAAGTCGAACCTCCGGCAGCTGGCCGAACAGCGCGCCGAGGAGAAGGGCATCGAGATCCGCGACATCCGCGCCCGCGAGGCCGGAATGAACGACGCCGACCCCGACCCCGAACGGGTGGAACTCGGTGTGGAAACCTACGAGGTCGCCGGCGGGACGGAGCACTTCCTGGCGTTCGAAGACCCCGTCGAGGACCTCCTCGTGGGGTTCTGTCGGCTCCGCTTCCCGAACGACCCGGTCCGACGGGAACTGGCGGACGCGGCCGTCGTTCGCGAACTTCACGTCTACGGGAGCGAGGCCGGCATCGGCAGCGGCCAAGGCGAGTGGCAGCACCGGGGCTACGGCCGCCGACTAGTCCGCCGGGTGGAGGAGCTCGCCGCCGACGCCGGCTACGACTCGCTGGCGATCATCTCCGGGATCGGCGCGCGCCAGTACTACCGCGAGAAGCTCGGCTACCACCAGGACGGTCCGTACGTCTCGAAGCGGTTGGAGTAGGGGCTGACAGTCGACACTCGCGGTCCCGCGCCGACGTGTCGAGCACCCGCGGCCCGACGCGGGGCGACGTTCAGAGCACGGGGACACTGGCTGCGGATTCGTATATAAACGCTCGCGACGAGACGACGCACTGATAGTGATTACTCTCACTGTTTACCGCCGAACGCCGCCCCCGGTAACGGTGTTCGGCGGTAAGAGACGAGAGTAATCACTACGAGAGCGCTAACAGAGCTCTACGCGTCGTCGAGGCCGATCGACATCTCGATGTGCGGGATTCCCGCCTCCTCGAACTCCTCGCCGTGGGCGTCGTATCCGAGCCGCTCGTAGAACTCGTGGACGCGCGTCTGGGCGTGGAGCGCGAGTCGGTCGAACCCTTTCGTGCGCGCGGTTTCCTCGACGGTCCGCATTATGTCTCGACCCCAGCCCTCGCCGCGCCTGTCGGCCGCGACGGCGACCCGTTCGGCCTTCGCGGTCGTTTCGTCCGCCGCGCGGAGCCGGGCCGCCCCGACGGCCGCGCCGTCGTCGTACGCGACGAAGTGGGTCGCGTCGGCGCCGGGCTCGTCGTGATTGTCGTACTCGATCGCCTCGTCGACGCCCTGTTCGTCGACGAACACCGCTCGCCGGACGGCGAAGGCGTCACGCCGCTCGGCATCGGTCTCCGCGACGAACACGCCGGTCCGTCCGTCGTCCGCTGCCCCGCCCCCGCGTCCATCGTCGGCTGTGTCGGTCACGTCCGAGGTGTGGCGGGCCGGGAGGCTGAGCGTTTCGGATCGAGGTGCCGGATCGAACGACGTGTCGGATGGGGATCGGAATCGAAATCGGAATCGGAAGAACGCACTCCAGCCGTCAGGGCCGGTCGGTCGCGACGCCGCCGTCGACGGGGTTCGCGGTGCCGGTGCCGCCGAGGCCGCCCCCGTCGCCGTCGCGCACCTGCACGTACGCGTCGGCCATAATCCCGTAGAGGGCGACGAAGAGCACGGAGCTGAGGACGTTCACGATGACCTCGCTCGCGACCGGCGGGCCGACGAGGTCGATCACCGAGCCGACCGCGCCGACGACCCCGCCGATGACTCCGGCGAGGAGGACGATGACAGCCAGCTTCAGGCGGTTCCCCTTCGAGCGAGTCCAGCTCCGCTTGATCGCGGCGATTGCGCGCTCGTCCTCGATGCTCACCTCGAAGGCGAAAAAGAGGAAGCACGCGCCCAGGTAGATACCCGGGAGGATCAGGAACGCCAGCCCGATCGAGACGGCGATGCCGATCAGGATGCCGCCGCCGATGAGCGAGAGGGTGGCTCTGCCGATCCGACGGGTGTAGAGCGACGACGGGAAGGATCCCAGTTCGCGCATCGGGCGTGCGAGACCCCGCGCCATCGCCACGAAGTACGCCGAACTGAGGATCATCACGAGCAGGAAGAGCACGGCCGCGGCCGTGCCGGAGACGGGTAGCGTCAGCCCGAGCATCTGCGTAGCCTCGGCCGGCGCCCCCTCGGGCAGGAACCCGAGAACGAGCGTGTTGGCCGTCGCCTGAATCAGGAACTGGATGGCGAGCAGCGCGACGAACAGCGCGCCGCCGCTTCGGGTGAGTACCCGTCTGATACCGTTACCGAACGCTTGACCGAGTCGGAGGGCCATACGGGTGTGTCCTTCGCGATCCGTTATAAGACTACGCGAGACTCAGAAACGGATTTCAGCCATCGCGATTCGGCGGCGTCGCGAAAAAATGGTCGGGGTGTACGAGTCGTCGCTTACTCGAAGAGCTCGACGGCCTGTTCGTAGCGGGCGCTGGGTTCGTCCCAGTCGACGACCTCGAAGAAGTTGTCGATGAAGTCGCCGCGGGCCGGGCCGTAGTCGTGGTAGTAGGAGTGCTCCCAGACGTCCAGCGCCAGGATCGGGTGGGAGCCCCAGAGCGCGCCCTGGTCGTGCTTGTCGACGACGACGTTGCGCAGTTGGTTCGAGAAGGAATCGTAGACCAGCAGCGCCCAGCCGCTCGCGTTGGACGCGGCGGCCTCGAACTCGCCCTTCCAGGCCTCGTAGGAGCCGAAGTCCTCTTCGATGCGGTCCGCGAGGTCGCCCGAGGGCTCGTCGCCGCCTTCAGGCGACATCGAGTTCCAGAAGAGGTCGTGCAGGATGTGACCCGATCCGTTGTGGGTCACGTTCCGGATCGCGCCCGCCGACGAGGAGAACTCGCCCGCCTCGCGGTTCTCTTCGAGCGTCTCTTCGGCGCTGTTCCAGCCGTTCACGTAGCCCTGGTGGTGCGTGTCGTGATGCCACGTCAGCACCTGCTCGGAAATGTGGGGTTCCAGCGCGTCGTAGTCGTACGGAAGGGGATCGAGTTCGTAGCTCATAATATTTACCTCCATTCCATCACACGTTCGGGACGCTGTTAAACATTCAGGGAGGTGTGGTAACAAGTATGTCACTGATTTCAGTTACTCCGGGTCGTCGCCGGTGTGCGCCGGACGCTCACGGCCGATCGGCGTCACGGATCGGCGGTCGAGAGCCACCGCGCCGGTGCGGAGCGGCGTCGATGGATTCGGTCAGACGCGGCCACGGCATAGAGTGTCACACCGATACCATCTCAGGGGTAACTAATACTGCTTAGCGATCGCACGGCGAAGCGTCTCAGAATTGGAACGGGGACTCAGATCGAAAGCGGTGCCGACAGACGCGCGAACGCGCCGGATTCCGATCGTAACGATATCGGAGAGCTCCCTCGGTCGTGGCGACAGCGGGGGCTTACTCGTCGCCGCGTGCGGCCTCGAACATCGCCAGCGCCGACTCGCGGCGCTCGCTGTGATCGACGATCGGCTCGGGGTACTCGGGGGCGGCGTTCGCCCGCTGAGTCGGGGAGAGCTCGTGCCACTCGTGGATCAGGTCGGACTCGACGCCGCGGAGCTCCGGCACGTACTCGGTGATGTACTCCGCGTCGGGGTCGTAACGCTCGCCCTGCGTCATCGGGTTGAAGATCCGGAAGTACGGCTGGGCGTCGGTCCCCGTAGAGGCGGCCCACTGCCAGCCGCCGTTGTCGTTGGCGGTGTCGTGGTCCGCGAGGTGGGTCCGGAAGTGGTCGTAGCCCTCGCGCCAGTCGATCTGGAGGTCCTTCGTGAGGAACGAGGCGACGATCATCCGCACGCGGTTGTGCATATACGCCTCCCGCTTGAGTTGGCGCATCCCGGCGTCGACGATCGGATAGCCCGTCTCGCCGTCCTTCCACGCCCGCAGCTCCTCGGGGTCGTTCCGCCACTCGATATCGTGTTCGTACGTCCGGAAGTTCTCGGTGACCACCTCGGGGTTGTAAAAGAGGACGTGCGCGTAGAACTCCCGCCAGGCGAGCTGGGACTGGTACTCCTCGACGGAGTCGACCTCGTCTCCGTCGGCGCGCTCGTGGGCCGTCGCGGTCGCCTCGTACACCTCGCGGACGCCGATCGTTCCGAACTTCAGGTCCGTCGAGAGCCGCGAGACCGCGTTGCGGGTCGGGTAGTCCCGGTCCTCCTCGTACCGGAAGATGCCGTCCTCGCAGAACGCCCGGAGCCGCTCGCGCGCCGCGTCGGTGCCGGCGGACTCGACGTCGGCTTCCGGATCGTCGAAGCCGAGTTCCTGAATCGTCGGCAGGTCGTCGCCGTCGACGTCGGCGAGAGCGTCGGCCGCGGGCGCGTCGACGGGCTCGGGCTTCTCGCGGTCGCGCCACTTCTTCCAGAAGTAGGTGTACACCGAGTAGGGCTCGCCCTCGTTGGTCGTGATCGAGCCCGGCTCGTGGAAGATGGCGTCGTGGAACGACTCCCGGGCGACGCCGCGGTCGTTCAGCGCCCGCCGCACGCGGGCGTCGCGCTCGCGGGCGAGCCCCGAGTAGTCCCTGTTCCAGACGACCCGGTCGGCGTCGTACTCCTCGGCGAGATCCGGGATGACCGACGCCGGATCCCCGCGGGCGACGACGAGGTCCGAGCCGTGCTCGCGGTACCACGCCCGCAGTTCGGCGAGCGCGTCGAGGAGATAGCGGACGCGCGGCGCGCCGGCGTGGTCGAGGACCGCGTCGTCGAAGACGAAGACCGGGACGACGCCCCCCGTCTCGCCGTCGGTCGCGTCGGCCTCGACCGCGTCGGCGGCGGCCGAAAGCGCTCGGTTGTCCGCCGCCCGGAGGTCCCGGCGGTGCCAGTGAATCTGCATACCGACCAGTGGGCCGCCCCCGCCGTCAACGTGTCGGCAGAACCGTCGTGATGCCTACTCCACTTTTTACCGCGATCGCCGTCAACGGGGGCGGCGCTCGGCGATGTGAGACGAGAGTAGTCGGTATCAGCCCTCGCCGACTTCGATCGGGTCGATCCCCTCGCGGCGTCCGTCCAGGACGGCGAGCCGCTCGTCGCGACGCCGTTCGAGGAGGTGGAGCAGGCGCTCGGCCCACCGGAGCTTCCGCGCCTTCGCGTCGCTCACGTCGGGATCGTCGAAGTCCCAGCCGACGAACCGGAGGTCGGCCGCGCCGAGCGCGTCGGCCAGGAAGGCCGCCCGGTCGCCGTCGGTGAAGCCGCCGAAGTTGTACACCGAACCCACGGGCGCGGCCTGTGTCGTCGCGAGCACGTGATCGACGTCGCACCGCGGCGCCCACGCCTCGACGAGCTCGACGTTGTCGCCGTGGGCGTGGGCCGCGACCGGGACCCCGTCCCGGCTCAGTTCCACCGCTGTCTCGGGGTTCTTGTCGAGGTCCGTGACGAAGCAGTCGAGGTCGTAGCCGGCCGCCAGAACGACGTCGGCGGCCGTCGAAGCGGCGAAAATCCGGTCGGCGTCGGCGACGCGGTCGACCTCCTCGTCGAGGCCGGGCGCGGCGCCGACGACAGCAACAGTCTCCCCTGAGCAGTCCAGTCGGTCGAGGTCGAAGGGCGTCGCATACTCGGCGATGACGTCTCTGGCGCGCTCGTCGCCCTCGCGGGGGTACCCGAAGTCGCGGAGGATCGCCTCGTAGATCGGCTCCCAGGTCTCGAAGCGCATAGCTACCGCTCCCGGGCGTTACGGTACGAGCCGGAATGGCACCAAGTACCCCTACCCGCGTGCCCTTCCGGCTTCCATTGGGTCGGTTCCGAACGGTCCGTCATAAGCTTTCCCGTGTTCTTCGGCGTCTGACGCCCCCTGTGACGGCGTCAGACGGCGGTTTAGTGGGCGGACGTCCACTCGAACGCGCGAGACGCGCCGAATCAAACATCGAGCCGGAAATTCGCGGGATACGGCCGGTACGATGGCGGCGCACCGGGCGCAGTCCGGTCATTCGACGGCCTCCGTGATCGTATCGAGCGCCGCGACCAGACCGTCGGACGCTTCCGATCGGTCGTCGACGCGTTCAGGGAGCCCGACGAGCGCCCGCGGCGTCCCGAACAGAAGCGCGCGCCGGCCGCCCGGACCCGAGTCGTTTCCGCCGTCGCTCCGGGGCGCCACGTCGCCGCGAGCGGCCTGGTCGTCGCCGCCGTCGCCGACGACAACGGTCGCTCCCGAGCGGGCCGCAGCGGTCGAGAGCGCGCCGACGTCGCCGTCGGAGAGCCCGCCGAGCTCGAACACGCCGGTCGCGGCGTCGCGGGCGGCGTCGGCGGCGTCGGCGGCGCCCAGCCGGTCGAGGTGGCGCCTCGCCTCGGCCGGCGCGGTCACGTCTAGTTCCTCGACGGCGACGTCGCCGGCGTCGCGCTCGCGGACGCGCGAGCGGGCGAACTCGTGGCCGATCAGCGCGGCGTCCCGCGTCTCGGCGACGTCGTGGGTGCGGATCACGTGCGCGCCGCGTTCGACCGCCATCGAGGTCGCCGCCAGCGACACCGGCAGCGCCTCCTCCGTCGACCGGCCGGCGACCTCGCGGAGGAAGTTCTTTCGATTGATCGAGACCAGGATCGGATAGCCGAGCCCGCGGAACTCCCGGAGCCGGCGGAACGTCTCGCGGTCGTCCGCCAGGGTCTTGTCCTCGGACCAGCCGCCGAAGGCGGGGTCGACGAGCGTCTTGTCGGTGAAGCCGTTGAGCGAGAGCGCGTCGTAGATGTCGTCGACGTCCTCGATCGCGCCCGGCCGGGTCAGGTCCGGCGGCGAGGCCATCTTCGCGACCGCGACGTCCCGCTCCGCACAGACGCGGGGCATCTCCGGGTCGGCGAAGCCGCAGATATCGTTCACCATATCGAAGCCGCGGTCGAGCGCCTCCTCAGCGACCTCGTGGTAGCGCGTCTCGATCGAGAAGACGGCGTCGCCGGAGACGCTCTCGATCGTCTGGACAGCAGTTTCGAGCCGTTCGAGCTCCCCCTCCGCGGAGAGCACCTCGAAGCGCTTGTTCGCCGATTCGAGGCCGACGTCGACGATGTCGGCGCCCTGGTCGATGAGCTCGTCGTCGACGTAGGCGGCGGCCTCGCCGGGGTCGTCGAAGACGCTCGGGTCGTAGGGGGACTCCTTCGAGACGTTGAGCACGCCCATAATCCGCGGCGGGTGCTCGTCACCGATCGGCAGTCCGGCGGCGTCGACAGTTCGCATACCCGACCTGAGGGCGGCGGACACATATACTGTCTGGCAGCGGCTCGCGGGGAGGGAGCCCCCGTCCCGCCGACGTCGACTCGTCGGTTCTTTGGCGTCGCGGCGCGAACGGCCGGCTATGCCCAGGCCCAAATCGGACTTCGAGACGCTCTACCCGTACCGGCTCTACGAGCCCGAGGAGATCCTCGATCCCGACCTGATGTACACCGTCCCGGAGATCGCCCGACTCCTCCAGGGGCTCGATCCCGATGTCGAACTCGATCCCGAGACCGAAGAGAGCCTCGTCCGGTGGACGGTTCCGTGGCTGATGACCCACACCGACGACCTGGTGATCAACGATCCCGTCGGCGACGAACCGGGGTACTTCGGCGTCGAGAGCGACGAGCGGCCCGCAGAGGAGATCCCCGAGGACGCCGACGAGTGACGCGGTGACGGACGTCCGGCGCCGAGCGAGTCATAGTGATTACTCTCGTCTCTTACCGCCGACGCCGTCACCGGGGGTGGCCTTCGGCGGTAAACAGTGAGAGCAATCACTATCAGCCCATCTGTGCCGCGTGCTCGGCGACCTCCAGGTCCGAAAGCGGGTCCTCGACGACGCTTCCCCCGTGGCCCGTGTGGAGCGCGCTGAGGTCGTCGCCGACCGCCTCGCGGAGCTTGCGGATGCTCTCGACGAGCGCCGCGCGGTCGCCGCCCTCCAGGTCGGTCCGGCCGAAGCTCCCGTTCTCGAAGACCAGATCCCCCGCGAAGCAGACGCCGGTCGCGGGGGCGTACAGGCAGACGTGGTCGGGCTTGTGCCCGGGCGTGTGGAGGACGTCGTAGTCGTCGTCGCCGAGCGGCACCGAGTCGCCGTCGGCGACGGCGTGGTCGACGTACTCGCTGTCGGCGTCGAACCCCCACGTCTCGACGTCGAACGCCTCGCGGATCGCGGCGACGTTCTCGACGTGGTCGGGGTGGGTGTGCGTGAGGTAGAGCCGATCGACGGCGTCGGTGTGGGCTCTGATCCGCTCGACGACGTCGAAGTTCGCCCCGGCGTCGACGAGAGCGGTCGTCTCGCCGGTGACGAGGAAGACGTTCGAGGTGAAGGCGCGAACGTCGCGTGCGAGGTTGTGTATCACGCTCCGACGTAGCCGACGAGCCGACTTCGCTCTTTCTCATCCGCCGCCTCGGCCCGGTTTCTCCGACGGCGCCTGGGCCGAGACCCCGTGGGCTTTTGGTCGCCAGCGACGACGCTCCGGTGTGTATCGGAAGGGCCACTACGGCGTCTCGCTGCTCGTGTTCGCGCCCGTCGCGTTCGTCCTCCTGGCGATCGACCGCGGCGATCTCGCGGTCGTCACCGGCGGCGCGATGCTCTGGCTGGCGATGCTGCCCGACCTCGACCACAAGATCCCGGGGATCCCCCACCGCGGCCCGACCCACTCGCTGGCGTTCGCCGCGCTCGTCGGCGCCGTCTTCGCGGGGGTCGGAACCGCGCTGTCGGGAGTCGCGAGCGAACCGCTCTCGACGGCGGTCGTCGCGGGCGGGCTCTCGATCGCGGCCCTGGGATTCGCGATCGGCGCGCTCGCCGTCGTGGCCCACCTCGCGGCCGACGCGCTGACGCCTGCGGGCGTGAACTTCCTGTGGCCGCTGTCCGGGCGGACCTACTCGCTCGGCCTCTGGCGCGCGGACAACGCCGTCGCGAACTACGGCCTGTTCGCCGTCGGCGTCTTCGCGACGGCCGCGGCGGCGTATCTCGGCGTCGCGGTGTGAGCCCCGACTGGGGGCGGCGGCGGGGTCCGCGTCACAAAGCTTATTTATCGCCTTCTCGTTAGGGCAATTGCAATGGCGAAAGGTACGGTTGCGTTCTTTAACGACACAGGCGGTTACGGTTTCATCGAAAGCGAGGATTCTGAGGAAGACGTCTTCTTCCACATGGAGGACGTCGGCGGCCCGGACCTCGAAGAAGGCCAGGAAGTGGAGTTCGACATCGAGCAGGCCGACAAAGGCCCGCGCGCGACGAACCTCCAGCGCCTGTAAGAACGCAACACAGCGGTTAGCGGTACTGCGGTCGGCGGTTCCGTCGATTCTCACCACGATTCTTCATTTTCACGCGCTGAGCGGGAGCCACGCCGTTCTCACACGCCGTACAAGCCTCACAGGTCGCCGTCCGCCGCGCGCTCGCGGACCTCGGCGGCGCGCTCGCGGATCGCGTCCCACTCGTCGTCGCTCTTGCGGTCCACGTGGGAGTACATCAGCCCCATCCGCCCGGTGCCGCGGAGCGCCTCCTCGTTGCGGTCGAGGAAGTCCCAGTAGAGCGCGTTGAACGGACAGGCGTTCTCGCCGGTGGTCTTCGTCTTCGCGTACCGGCAGTCGCCGCAGTAGTCGCTCATCCCGTCGATGTAGTTGGCCGAACCGGCGTAGGGCTTCGAGGAGAGGACGTCCGATCCGAACGTCCCCATCCCGACGACGTTCGGCGTCGTCACCCAGTGGTAGGCGTCGACGAAGCCGAGGTGGAACCACTCGTTCAGCTCCGCGGGGTCGACGCCGTAGACGAGCGCGAAGTTCGCGAGCACCATCAGGCGCTCGATGTGGTGGGCGTAGCCGCGGTCGCGGACGTGGCCGACCGCCTCCGAGAGGCACTTCATATCCGTCTCGCCGTCCCAGTACAGCGGCGGCAGCGACGCGGTCTGATCGAGTTGGTTCGCCGTCGCGAGCCCCGGCATCGCCCGGCGGTAGACGTGTCGCATAAACTCCCGCCAGCCGATCACCTGGCGGACGAAGCCCTCGACGCTGTTGAGCGGGGCCTCGCCCGACTCGTAGGCCTCGACCGCCGGCTCGACGACCTCCCGCGGGTGGAGCAGCCCGAGGTTCAGCGCCGCCGACAACAGGGAGTGACACAGCGCCCACTCGTCGCCGAGCATCGCGTCCTGGTACGCGCCGAACTCCGGGAGCCTGACGGAGACGAAGTGCGAGAGCGCCTGTCGGGCCGCCTCGCGCGTGACCGGCCAGACGAACGGCTCCGCCGAGCCCCAGTGGTCGCCGTACCGCTCCTCGACGAAGGCCTGCACCTCGCGGGTCGTCTCGTCGGGCTCGAACCGCGGGACGTCGGGCGGGGACCACTCCGGGGGCGGCGTCTCCCTGTTTTCGTCGTCGTAGTTCCACGCCCCGCCGACCGGCTCGTCGCCGTCCATCAGGATGCCCGTCTCGCGGCGGACGTGGCGGTACCACTGCTCCTGGCGGAACGTCCGGTCCGCGTTGGCGCCTCCGCTGGCTCCGTCGCCGCCGTCCCCATCTCCGCCGTCACCGTCCCCGTCGCCTCCGTCGCCGGCCCACTCGTCGAAGAAGTCGCGGCTCGTCAGAAAGAGGTCGTTCTCGACGAGCGTCAGCGAGCCGCCGCGCGACTCGACCAGTTCCCGTCGGCGCTCGTCGGCGCCGTGACTCGGCGACTCCAGCCCGACGAGGTCGTCGCCGGGGTTCGCCGCGAAGTAGCGATCCAGCGCCTCTCCGAATGTCTCCGCGCGGAGGTAGGTGACCTCGTAGCCGCGCTCGCGGAGCTCATCCCGGAGGTGCCGCATCGCGCTGAAGACCAGCGTGAGCTTCTGCGGGTGGTACGGCCGTCGGTCGGCGAAGGCGTGGGCCTCGATCAGGAGCACGCGATCGGCCGCGGCGAGCGGCGCGCTCTCGGGGGAGAGCTGATCGCCCAGGAGCCAGACTGTCATCGTCCGTACCTGTGCCGGCGGGGACAAAACCGCCACGGCCGTCGCTCGGCAGCGACCGCGCGCCTCGCCCGCCCGCGACGACGTAATTTCGTCCGAAACGACCGATTTCGGGCGCCTCGGAGAGTTGTTCGCGAGAACGGACGTAGGGCAAGAATTTAGACGGCGGGCTCCGAGGGGGTACATAGACCGATATGGACGGCGCTACTCCCCGAATCCTCGTCGTCGAAGACGAGCCTGACTTGGCCGAACTCTATGCCATCTATCTCTCGGATACGTACGATGTGGAGACGGCGACCGACGGCACGACCGCGCTCGAGCTCGTCGACGACGACGTCGACATCGTCCTCCTGGACCGCCGGATGCCGGACCTCACGGGCGACGAAGTGCTCGAAGAGATCCGGGCCCGCGGCATCGACGCGCAGGTCGCGATGATCACCGCGGTCGAGCCCGACACCGACATCGTCGAGATGCCCTTCGACGACTACCTCGTCAAGCCCGTCACCCAGGACGACCTCCACAGCCTCGTCGAGGTCCTCCTCCGCCGGGCGAACTACGACGAGCGCTCCCAGGAGTTCTTCCGGCTCGCCTCAAAGAAGGCCGCGCTCGAATCCGCGCCCGACGTCGCCGTCGAGAACGAACCCGAGTACCAGGAGCTGACACAGCGGATGGAGGAGATCCGCGAGGAGCTCGACGACACGCTGGCGGACCTGAGCGACGACGACTTCCGCGACGCGTTCGCGTCGTTCCCCGACGGCGAGGGCGACTTCGACGTCGACGAATCGGATTCGGACCCCTTCTGATCGCTGGCTTCGCTTCTACTCCCGCCGACTGCCCGGCTGCGGATCCACGTGCGCCGGCGCCAGCAGGTCGTCGAGGCGCTGTTCGTCGAGCCACTCCAGCAGTCGGACCAACTGCTCCGTCGCGGCCTCGAAGAGCCGCTCGCCGATCTCCGCGGTCGCGTCCGTCTGATCGCCGAAGACGCCGTTCTCGGAGTTCTCGATCGCGTCGTAGAACGTCCGCGCGCCGTGTTTCTGGAGGAACTCCGCGTCCTCGACGTCGACGAGGCCGCCGTCCCGCGCGGCTTCGAGCCGGTCCTCGCGCACCAGATCGGGGGCCAGATGCTGGATCATCGCCGTCTCCTTCGGGCCGCCGTGGGGACCGTTGTGCTCGAAGACCTCCTCGACCAGGTCGGGGATCGACTCGTCCCACATCCACTCGATCGCGTACATCGTCCCGTCGTCGCGGAGGCGGCGGCCGACCTCCCGCAGGTGGTCGACGTTGCCGCCGTGGGCGTTGACGTAGACGACGCGGTCGATCCCGTGGTACGCGAGGTTCCGCGTCAGCGACTCGACGTAGTCGCGGAACTGCGGCGGGTCGACCCACATCGTGCCGTGGAACTGCCGGTGGTGCGGGCTGACGCCGACGTTCACCGTCGGCGTGCAGAGGTATCCCGTCCGGTCGGCGGCCTCGCGCGCGAGGCCCTCCGCGATAAGGTGGTCGGTCGCGAGCGGGAGGTGTGGGCCGTGCTGCTCGGTCGAGCCGAGCGGGATTAGGGCGACCGATTCCTCCGCGACGTACTCGCCGAGTTCCGGCCAGGTCCGGTCTGCGACGTACATACCGGCCGGAGGCGATGGAGCGTCAAGAAGGTACCCACCGCGGACCGCAGCGCGGGAGCGGGGTCGGCGATGGTGCGCGCTACTCGTCGGGCGCCGCGCGCCGCGCCCGATAGTCCGGCAGCGTGTCGTCCTGCATCACGGCCGTCCGGCCGCCGTCGACGAGGAGGTTCGCGCCGGTCACGAAGCCCGCCTCGCCGCTGGCGAGGAACGCGACCGCGCTCGCGACGTCCTCGGGCGTGCCCAGCCGCCCGACCGGGTGGATCGACTCGATCTCGCGGCGCCGCTCGTCGTTCATCGCCGAGAGCGTCCGCTCGATGGCGATCCAGCCCGGATTCACCGTGTTGACGCGGATGTGGGGCCCCAGATCGAGCGCCATCGCCCGCGTCATTCCGTTGATGCCGGCCTTCACGGCGTTGTACGGAAACATCTCGGGCATCGTCAGGAACGCGTGGTTCGAGGAGACGTTGACGATCGCGCCCGAGTCGATCCGCTCGGCCGCGGCCCTCGCACACAGCCAGAACGCCCGGAAGTCGGTCTCGACGACGAGTTCCCAATCATTCAGCGTCGCGTCTTCGATTCCGGTCTCGGTCTCGACCCCCGCGTTGTTCACGAGGACGTCGAGGCGGCCGTACTCCGCGACGGTCGCCTCGAACAGCGCCTCGATGTCGTCGGGGTCGCGCATATCCGCGCGGACGAAGGTCGCCGCGCCGCCCGCGTCCTCGATCTCGGCGACGGTGGCCTCGCCGGCTTCGCGCGTCCGCCCGGTGACGACCACGCGAGCGCCCTCGTCGGCGAGCCGTCGCGCGATCCCCGCGCCGATTCCGCGTGTGGAGCCGGTGACGACCGCGACGCGGCCGTCGAATCTGTCCCCCGGCATCTCACCACTCCGCGACGCTCCCGTCGTCGTGGCGCCAGACGGGGTTGTGCCAGTCGGTGTCGCCGGCGACGTCGCGGACGTGCGCCTCGTCGATCTCGATGCCCAGTCCGGGCTCGGTCGGGAGCTCGACGTAGCCCTCGTCGTACTCGAAGACCGAGGGGTCTTCGAGGTAATCGAGCACGTCGCGCTCCTCGTTGTAGTGGATGTCGAGGCTCTGCTCCTGGATGAGCGCGTTCGGCGAGCAGGCGTCGACCTGGACGCAGGAGGCGAGCGCGATCGGCCCGAGGGGACAGTGCGGGGCCACGGCGACGTCGTAGGCCTCCGCCATCGCGGCGATCTTCTTCACCTCGGTGATCCCGCCGGCGTGGGAGAGATCCGGCTGGATCACGTCGACGGCGCCGCTCTCGAAGACCTCCTTGAAGTCCCAGCGGGAGTACATCCGCTCGCCGGTCGCGATCGGGACCGTCGTGCTCGCGGCCAGCTCCGGGAGCCAGTCGTTGTGCTCGGGGAGCACGGGCTCTTCGACGAACATCGGTTCGTGGGGTTCCAGCGCCGCCGTGAGGCGCTTGGCCATCGGCTTCGACACGCGGCCGTGGAAGTCGACGCCGACATCAACCTCGCTGCCGACGGCCTCGCGGACGGCCGCCAGGCGCTCGCGGGCGGCGTCGACGGCCTCGGGCGCGTCGACCCGCCGGAGCTCCGGCGTCGCGTTCATCTTGAGCGCGGTGAACCCCTGGTCGACCCTCTCGCGGGCGGCCTCCGCGACGCCGGCGGGGCGGTCGCCGCCGACCCACTAGTAGACCCGCACGCGGTCGCGGGCGCGGCCGCCGAGCAGTTCGTAGACCGGCGCGCCGAACTGCTTGCCCTTGAGGTCCCACAGCGCCTGGTCGATCCCGGCGATGGCGGACATCAACACCGGGCCGCCGCGGTAGAAGCCGCCGCGGTACATCGTCTGCCAGTGGTCTTCGATCGGCGTCGGATCCTCGCCGACGAGGTACGTATCGAGCAGTTCCTCGACGGCGGTCTCGACGGTCCGCGCGCGGCCCTCGACGACCGGCTCGCCCCAGCCGACGCGGCCGTCGCTGGTCTCCAGTCGGAGAAAGAGCCAGCGCGGCGGCACGCGGTAGAGGTCGTAGTCGACGAGCCGCATCACGCGATCGCCCCCGGGAGAGCGGTCTCTGCGGTCCGGGACGCGGCCGGCCCGGACGGACGGAGTGACGGTGTCATAGTTCGTAACTCGGACGCGCGTACAAAAATATCTGTACTGTGGCTCCGAGACGGAGCGATCGCCCGTCGGACGATTTATGGCCGCGAGCGGTCAGAGACAAGTATGAGCAGTAAGCGACACGCGGATTTGGGTCGGGTCCGGGAGACGGGGATCGTCGGGATCCTCCGCGGCGTTCCCGAGGCGAAGACGATCGACGTGGTCGAGGCGCTTTCGGCCGGCGGCGTCGACGTCGTGGAAGTCACCGCCGACACCGACGGCGCGCTCGATACGATCTCCCGCCTCAGCGACGTCTTCGACCGCTCGGAGGTGCTCGTCGGCGCCGGGACCGTCCTCGACAGCGAGACAGCCGTGGCCGCGCTCCGCGCGGGCGCGGAGTTCGTCGTCACGCCGAGTTTCGACCGCGAGGTCGTCGAGGCGTGCAACCGCTACGGCGCGGTCGTCGCGCCGGGCGTGATGACGCCGACCGAGGCGCTCACCGCCTACGAGGCCGGCGCCGACCTCCTGAAGATCTTCCCGGCCTCGACTCTCGGACCCGGGCACGTCCGGAGCATCCGCGGCCCGCTAGACCAGCTCCCGCTGGTCCCGACCGGCGGGGTCGACCTCGACAACGTCGCGGACTTCATCGAGGCGGGCGCCGCGGGCGTCGGCGTCGGGAGTTCCCTCGTCGACGGCGAGGCGGTCGCCGCCGAGGACTATGCGGCGATCCGCGAGCGCGCCGCGTCCTTCCGCGAGGCGATCGAGCGCGCGCGGTCGGCGTAGGTCGCGTTCCGATCCCGCCGGCTACCGCATCGAGACGGCTGTCAGGAAGAGGATCGCGACGAATTGGAGGGCGCGCATCGCCAAGACCGCCTGCTGGGCGGCCGCCGAGCCGGTGTAGAGCATCCCCATACTGAAGAGGAACGACAGCGCGACGAGGTTCTCGACCGCGAGGACCACGGCGAAGCCGAGCAAGCCGAGGGTGAGCGGCGTCCGGAACGCCCAGTAGTTCCGGGCCCAGACGACGCCCAGGGCGACGAGGAACAGGACGTTCAGCGCCGAGAGCGCGGCCGCGGCGCTCAGGAACGGCGTCATCGGTCGCCTCCGCGAGAGCGAACGTCTGCGATCGGTGCGCGCGGGTCAGTCGTGGGGTTCGTTCTGTCTCGTCCTCCGTGTTCGCGTCCGTATCCGCGTCAGTGTCGGTGTCGGTGTCGGCGTCGGTATCGAGCGCCGCCTTCTCGACGATGCGTCCGAAGGCGTCCCTGTTGGCCTCGAAGCGGTCCGTGAGGAAGTACAGCTCGCCGTAGTCCTCGCCGCCGGGCTCGACGACGTCGTGGTCGACGAGCATATCGAGGTGGTGCCGCACGGTGTTGTAGTCCACGTCGAGGAGGTCGGCGAGCTGATTGGCGTTCCGCGGGCGGTCGTCGGCAGCCGGATGATCCGCGCCCGGTTGGCGCCGCCGCGCGTGCCCGCCAGCAGGTACCAGAGTGCCTTCTCCATCGCGATTCGCGTGACATTCAGACCGTTCGTGTAAAGGTGTCCCGGTGAGTCGGTCCGCCTCCGCGACCGGACGCCCGCTCACACGTCGACCTGCTTCGACACCCACCCGGTCGAGCCGCTGGGGTAGGCGTCGGACTCCTCTTTCGGTTGGACCGCGCCGGTCCCGTCGATCGCCCGGACGACGACCTCGTGGGACGACTCCGGCGCGTAGACGTGGCGCCACTGCCGCCAGACGTCGTCGCCGGGTAGCGGCTCGGAGAGCTCGGCGTCGGTCCAGGTCTCGCCGCCGTCGGTCGAGACCTCGACGCGCTCGATCCCGCGCGTCCCGGCGTAGGCGTGACCGGCGACCTCGATTTCTCCACCGTCCAGCCGCGTCGTGCTCCACAGTTTCGCCACGGTGTTGACGGGGCCGGTGCCGTGCCAGCCGCGCCGCTCCCAGTAGCCTTTTGCTTCCTCTTCGAGGAGTTCGATCTCCGAGACCCACTTCACGTTGGTCTCGCCCCAGTGGCCGGGCACGAGCACCCGCACGGGGTGGCCGTGGGACTTGGGGAGCGGCCGGCCGTTCATCTCCCACGCGAGGAAGGCGTCCTCCAGCGCGTCGACCGGGAACTGGACGAAGTAGCCGTCCTCGGCGCGGAGCATCGCACAGCCGCAGGCGCCGCCCGGATCGACCTCCTCCAGGATGGGCTTCAGCGGCGTTCCGGTCCAGACCGCCGTGTCGAGCTTCTTGCCGTTGAGCTTCTCGCCGACGCACCGGAGCGTGACGTAGCGGTGTTCGACCGGACGCTCTGTCAGCTCCGCGAACGTGACAGTGCGCTCCTCGCCGACCGCGCCGGTGAACGTCAGCGACCACTCCTCGGAGGGGACCTCGGGGTCGAACTGCGCGATGTCGACGTTGTAGAACCCCCCGATCTCGCTCACGAGCCCTGGGAGCCCGTCGGCCGCCCAGTCGAGCGACTGCAACTCGGCGTCGGCGAGGAGCCGCTCAACCTCGGTCAGTTCCTCTTCGGCGGTCGCCGTCTCGGCGTCGGCCTGCTGCATCTCCTCGGGCGTCGCGGTCGCGGGGGCGTCGGCGTCGGACTCCGGTCCCGCGGGGGTCGATTCCGCGCTCCGCGTCCGGAGCAGTCCGAGCGCCCCCGCGAGCGCGACGAGCGCCAGCGAGCCGACCTCCGAGAGCAGCATCCGCCGGCCCGCGGAGGGTTTCGCCGCCTCCCCGGTCGGCAGCGACGACGCCTCGACGGCGACGAGCAGTGCCACGGGGACGGCCGCGCCGAGGGACAAGACCGGCCGGGCCGTGAGCGCGGCCGCAACGCCCCAGGCGAGGGCACCGCCGAGTACCGGCGCCGCGAGCCGCGGCGCTCGGCCGATCTGCTGCGCGCCGACGTATCCGGCCAGCCCGGCCGCGCCGAGCGCGCCGACCGCGAGGGCCACAGAGAGCCCGATGTGGAGGAGATGCGCCTCCTCGCCGACGCTGGTGATCATAAACGCGACGAGCGAGCCCGGGGTCGACCGGACGACGAAGGCGTCGATCGGCGCGACGACGAACTGCCGAGAGTAGCCGGCGACCGCGTAGGAGCCGACGACGCCCCCGATCCCGGCCGCGCCGGCGAGCCTGAGTCTGCGGTCCATCGTCGATCACCCCGACATCTCGGTGCTCGCGGAGTCGTTCGACGTCTCGGTCTCCATCGACTCGTTCGTCGACTGCGTCGACATCGAATCGTCCGTCGAGTCGGTCGACATCGAATCGTCCGTCGAGTCGGTCGACATCGAATCGTCCGTCGAGTCGGTCCCCATCGAATCGTCCGTCGAGTCGGTCCCCATCGAATCGTTCATCGTCTCGGTATCGGTCTCCGTCCCCATCGAGTCTTCGGCCGTCTCGCCGCTCATCGACGATTCTGTCGTCTCGTCGTCGGGAGTCTGTCCGCCGGAGCCGCCCGAGCAGCCGGCGAGCGCGGCCGCGCCCGCGGCGCTCAGCATCCACCGTCGTGAGAGGTCGGGGTCCATCATCCGGGCGGACGGAGACGCGACAAGTGAAAGTACGTTTTTCAAGGTCGGATCGGACTCCGGACCGGATTCCGCTCGAATCTCCCCCGACTGCGTGCAAACTCCGTTCCAATTTCGTCGGGATCGCCGAGCGAGCGCCGCCCATCCACGGCAGTATTTTACGTTCCCCGCACGTCCGTTTACGTATGCTCGTCACCGACGACGACGGACTCCGATCGGTCCTGGACGGCGAGACGGTCGCGGTGGTCGGCTGCTCGACCACCGCTGGCAAGGCCGCCCACGACATCCCGGCGTACCTGCAACGGCACGGCTACGAGGTCGTCCCGGTCAACCCCTTCGCCGACGAGATCCTCGGCGAGACCGCCTACGACTCTCTGGCGGACGTGCCCGAGTCGATCGAGATCGACACCGTGGACGTGTTCCGCCCGAGCGAGGAGACCGGTGACATCGTCGACGCCGCCATCGAGCGCCACGAGAGCGTCGGCGACGTCTCGGCGGTCTGGCTCCAGCTCGGGATCACGAACGACGCGGCGGGCGAGCGGGCCGCCGAGGCCGGGCTGGACTTCGTCCAGGACAAGTGTATGAAAGTCGAACACGCCCGGCTCGCGGACTGAGCCTAGGGGCGCGGTCGAGGGCGACTCTACTTGTCGGCGTCGACGGAGGTTCCGTCCGAGTGCTCGTCGCCGCCGGCTCGGCCGTCGACGGAGGCCGACCGCTCGGCCTCGGAGATGTGCGCCTCGGCGGTCACGCTCTCGACGTCGATGCCTTCCTCCTCGGCGAGCGCTTCGAGCAGCGCGCGCATCTCCGCGCTCTCGGCTTCGAGGCGGTCGACCCGTGCCTTCGTCTCCTGGGTCGTCTCGCGCATCTCGACGACCTGATCCCGGAGATCGTTCAAGCGGGTGTAGACCTCCTCTGCCATATCGGTCACCTTCTGGAGCTTCTTCGCCGTGCCTCCGAGTCCCATATCGAATGCCAGACTCCGGGGGTTTGAGTGCGTTGCGGCTTCCGGCGGATCAGAGCGCGTCGGCGTCGACGCGTCCGACGAGCCGCCGGAGGCCCCCGTAGGCGACGACCGCGACGAGGCCGATCGCTCCGACCGCGACGTACTCGACCGTGCCGCCGCTCCCGATGGCGAGCCGCGCGGCGGCGTTGATCGGCCCGTTCGGGAACACCGCGGTCCCGCCGAAGACGAGCAGGACGCCGATCGAGTAGAGGAACTGCGCGCTCCGGCGCTCGGGCGCGAGCAGGGCCGTCGCCGCGCCGACCGAACAGACGAGCAGCGCCAGCGCGGCCACGAGCGCGATCAGCGCCGGGATCGCGGAGACGCTCGTCCCGTTGAGCTCCAAGAGGAGGACCCACAGCGCGGCCTGAACCGGCGCCAACCCGGCCGCCGCGAGCAGCTTCCCGTCGACGACGTCGGTCAGCGAGACGGGCGCGACCCGGAGCAGTTCCAGCGTGCCGCGGTCGATCTCCTCTGTCAGCGCGTCGACGGCGATCGACCCGGAGATGAACACCGGCAGGAAGAGCAAGAGCGGCAGGAGCACGGTGTAGGTGAAGCCGAAGTACGGGCTCGACGAGGCCTCCGGGGGCAGCTCAAGCGGCAGGGAGTCGAGGTACGCCGCGCGCTGGGTGCGCTCCAGCCGCTCGAAGGACCGCAGGACGTCGCGCAACTGGACGACGACGATGGTCGTCTGGACGTTGCCGTCGGGCGCGACCGCCCTGACGAACACCCGCTCGTCGCGCGTCTCCGCTACCAACACGGCGTCGACGCCGGTCGCTTCGTACTCGTGGAACGCTCGCAACGCCGTCTCCTCGGAGCGGTAGTACTGCGCGTCGACGCCGCGGACCTCCCGGGAGGCGCGGATCAGGTCCTCGGCGGCGTCGCCGGTGACCGCGACGTCGACCCCGGCGCCCTCGACCTGACCGGGGTCGTACAGCGACACGAGCCCGACGACCAGGAACGAGGAGAACGCCGCGATGAACAGCTGAAGGGCGAGCGCGAGGACGATCGTCTTCTCCTTCCGCAGGCTCCCCAGTTCCCGGCGCGCGATCGTGAAGCGGGGGTCGCGCTCAGCCAAAGCGACTCACCACCGTGAGGTTGTAGGCCGTGTGAAGCAGCACGCTGCCGACGAAGGCCACGGCGTACCACCGCAGGTCGCGCCGCGCGCCGAGCGCGGTGAGGCCCGCGGTGACGACGTGGAGCACGAGCGGCGCGAAGAGCAGCCCGAGCGCCGAGAAGACACCGATCCCGCTCGTCGCGAACGCGGCCTGGCCCAGCGCGAGTTCGGGCAGCCCGACCACCTGCGCGACGGCGGTGAACTTCTCGCCGACGAAGAAGCCCAGGCCCGAGAGCGCCCCGAGGACGAGCGCGACGCGCCGCGTCCGGTCGAAGCGCCCGCTCTCGAACGCCGCGAAGATGTGGAGGCTCTTTGCGACCTCCTCGACGAGCGCGACGACGACGAGCACGAGCGGGATCGTGATCGACACCGGGAGCGCGAAAAGCACCGCGACCGCGAGCAGTTCGGCGACGAAGACGAACGGGATCGACAGCCCCGAGACGACGGCGACGTCCCGCGGGCGCGACACCCGCGCGTCGAGGGCGTCGAGCAGTTTCAGCGGGACCGAACGCTGCGTGAAGAGGTCCTCCTCGCGGTAGATCCCGATCCCGAGCAGGAACAGGATCCCGGCACAGAGCGCGAACGGTGCCGTCGCGAAGAGGAACGCGCCGGGCGTCACAGACTGGAAGGGCTGGAGGTCGCGGACGACGATGGTGAGCGGCGAGATGAGCGCGATCGGCGTCACGTTCGCGAAGATGGCCGGGACGAACGTGTAGGCGGTCAGGAACACCGAGACGGTGACCGTGACGAAGGTGAGCTCCTTGAACGACCGCGCGAACATCGCGCCCGCGAACGTCGCCGCCAGGAACACGAGCGCGATCGGCAGCACCGCGGCGACGGAGACGAGGCTGCCGCCGACGCCGAGGGCGACGAGCGCCGTCAGGGCGACCATCGCGCCCAGGTACGGCAGCGTCTTCCCGGCCACGATGTCGCCGGGCGAGACCGGCGCCACGAGGAGCAGTTCGCCGCGGCGGTTGATCCGCTCGTTGAGCATCGTGCTTCCGTAGGCCTGGACGACGAAGTTCATCGGGACCAGGAAGCCGAAGGCGAGCACGAGCGAGCCAAACGGGAACGGCGGGCTGATCTCCGCCGGCGACCCGGACGTGTCGGTCCCGAGCGGATTGATGCCGCCGAGCGCGGGCACGCCGAGCGGGCCACTCGATCCAGCGTCGCCGTCCGAGTCCGCCTCGTCGGCCCCGCCGTCCGCGGCGCCGCCGGACCCGTCACCGACCGATCCGCTTCCGGCGCCGGCACCTCCGCCTCCGCTACCGTCGCCGTCGTCGACCGTCGCGCCCTCCGGGAGCCCGGACGAGCGGGAGACGTACTGGAGGACGACCACGACGGGAAAGGCCGCAGAGCCGTTCTCCTGGGACTGCATCAGGCCGACGTTGTACGCCCGCACCGCCGAGCGGAACTCCGACAGCGCGGCGCGGCCCTTCGGCGTGTCGGCGATCCGGACGGTCCCGTCGCCGACGAGGACCTCCAGTTCGCCCCCGCGGAGCGCCTCGGGGTCGGGCGGTCGCGCCTCCAGCGCCACGCTGCGCTCGACGGGCGTGCGGTAGGGGCTGTCCTCGGCGACGCCGACGCGGTAGATGTCGCGGTCGAGCGCAACGCCGCCCGCGAGGACGCCGGCGCCGACGACGGTGCCCGCGAGCAGGAGCGCGACGACGGTGAGGATCGCCGTCCGCCGGTCGAGGACGCCCGCGGAGCGCTCGACCTCCCAGCGGGCGATCCGCGCGACGGCAGAGAGGTGATCGCGGAGCGAGCGCCTCACCGCGTTCCTCCTCCGCGCGCCGCGTCGCCGCCGACCGGTCCGCGTCCGCGTCCCGCGGCGGCCTCCGGCGGCGTCTCCGCGGCGAGGTCGAGGAAGATGTCTTCGAGGCTCTGCTCGCGCGTCCGGATGTCGACGACCTCCCCGCCCGCGGCGGCCGCGCGCTCGCGGACCTCCTCGACGGCGTCCATATCGTCGACGACCGCGCGGTAGCGCTCGCCTTCGGCGCGCTCGTCGCGGTCGGCGCCCGCGACGGGGACGGTGGTGAAGACGTGGTACCGGGTGGTCCCGTAGGCCTCGCGGATCTCCGGGACGGTCCCGCGGGCGATGATCTCGCCGCGGTTCAGAATCACGATCCTGTCACAGACGCTCTCGACGTGATAGAGGTTGTGCGCGCTGAACACGACGGTCTTGCCGCGGTCGGCGAGCTCGCGGGTGAACTCGAGCACGTAGTTCGTCGTCAGCGGGTCCAGCCCCGAGGCCGGCTCGTCGTAGATCAGGAGGTCGGGGTCGTTGACGAGCGAGCGCGCGATCGCGACCTTGCGCTTCATCCCCTTCGACATGTCGCCGAGCCGCCGCTCGCGGTGCTCTAGCTCCAGCCGGTCGAGCGTCGACTCGGTCCGCTCGCGCGCGGCCTCGCGCGGGACGTCGTAGAGGTCCGCGAAGAACTGGAGGTACGACCGGGGCGTCATATCCTCATACAGGGGCGACTCCTCGGGCAGGAAGCCGAGGTTCCGCCGCATCTCCGGGTCGCCGGCGTCGTACCCGGCGACCTCGGCGGTCCCACCGGAGGGCTCGACGAGGCCCGCGAGCATCTTCAGCGTCGTGGTCTTGCCGGCGCCGTTCGGCCCCACGATGCCGAAGATCTCGCCGCCCTCGACGGTGAAGTCGCTGCTCACCACGGCCGGGAAATCGCCGTAGGTCTTCCTGAGCCCCTCGACGCGTATCGTCGCCATTACCGGGGCGACGGCGTCGGCCCGAATAAAGTCGCCGCCGCGGCTATCACACCTGAGACTGGTCGACGCGATGACGGAAATACTCAAGTTGCCGTCCGCGGAGGTACAACCCAACGGGGGCAAGCGTGACCGGAGACAGGGAGACCGAAGGGGACGGCGAGGCGGCCGGCGACGGGCACGATCCCGAGACCGTCGTGGGGCCGGGAGACGAGGCGCCGGCCGTCGAGAGCGAGAGCGACGGAGACGGGGAAAGGGACGGGGACGGGGACAGAAACGGGGGCGAGACCGCCGACATTCCGCTCCCGTGGAACACCGTCTCGGACGGCGCGACAGAATCCGAGGAAGCGAACGACGGCGCCGATGCCGATGTCGCCGCCGAGACAGCCGACGCCGACGACCCGACCGCCGGGGCCAAACCCGTCCCCAACTCGTTCGAGGACCTCCGGTTCGTGGGGCCGAAGACCGCGCCGATCCTGGCGGACTCGGGCGTCTCGATCGCCGACATCTGCGAGAAGCGGGTCTCCTACCGGGACCTGACCGAGGCAGGCGTCAACCCCGGCGTCGCCGCCAAGATCCGCCGCGAGCACTCGCTGTCGTGGTCGCTCGACGGCGGCGGGACCGACCTCGATCGGCGCTCCTCACAGATCCGCGGCCTCGACGAAGCCGAGCGCGCCTGGATCGCCGAGTCGTCCGGGCGGTCGACCGACGGCGAGGACGACGCGGCCGCCGAGACCGACGCCTCGGGCGACGCGACCGCTGGCGAGGCGGCCTGGCGGGCGCAGACCGACGCCGATGTCCCGGAAGCAGGGAACGGCGGATCGTCATCAGGCGTTGAGAGCAGGAGCGGGAGCAAAAGCGAGACCGCAAACGGAGAGGCGCCCGCGACCGCCGGAGAAGCCGCCTGGCGCGCCAAGAGCGGCGTTGCGTCCGACGACGACGAATCCGCGGCGGGGGACTCAGTCGGCTCCGATACGGCGACCGATCCGGAATCCGCGTGGCGCCGACGGAGCGCGCCGACGCCGCTGACGGCGGTCGCGGGCTTCGACAGCGAGGTCGCGACGACGCTCCGGAAGGCCGGGATCGGCTCGGTCCGCCGGCTCGCGACGGCCGACCCCGAGAGCGTCGCCGACGCGCTCGAACTCGATGCCGAGCGCGTGCGCGCGTGGCGCGATCGGGCCCGCGATCACGAATCGAGCGACGAAAAGTAGCGGCTCAGGCCGTGAGGCTTTGGTACGCGGGAATTTCCGAACAAAGATTTTATAGTTGTCGTGGTCGCAGGCCCAAGCGACTCTTAATCCACGTGATCCGATAGCCATGAGAGACGACGCCACCCCGAGCGAGGCCGAATCGACCGGCGAGGCAGTCGAGGCCGTCCTCGACACCGTCGCGCGCTCCGCGCCGGACATCCGGCGGGGGCTCCCCGGCCGCCGCGCCGCGATCGAGGCGGAGAACCCCTCCGGCGAGTCCCAGAAGGCCGCCGACGTCTACGCCGACGAACTGCTCTGCGACCGACTCGGCGACGTCGACGGCGTCGGCGTCTACGCGAGCGAGGAGCGACCCGATCCCGTCGAGGTCGGCTCGGGCCTGTCGGTCTGTGTCGACCCGCTCGACGGCTCCTCGAACCTCGAACCCAACGCCGCGATGGGGACGATCGTCGCCGTCTACGACGGGGCGCTCCCGGCGACCGGCGACGACTTGATCGCCGCGGCGTACGTGCTCTTCGGCGCGACGACGACGATGATGGTCGCCCGCGAGGGGGAAGTCACCGAGTACGTCGTCCACCCCGACGGCGAGTACGAGGTCGCCCAGGCGGACGTCACCATCCCCGAGGAGCCGTCGGTGTACGGCTTCGGCGGGCGCGTCCCCCACTGGGTCGACGACTTCGAGTCCTTCGCCCGCGAGGTCGAGTCCGATCCGTCGATGAAACTCCGGTACGGCGGCGCGATGATCGGCGACGTCAATCAGGTGCTCACCTACGGCGGGATCTTCGCGTACCCGACCCTCTCGAACGCGCCCGAGGGGAAACTCCGGGTCCAGTTCGAGGGCTATCCGGTGGGCTACATCGTCGAGACCGCCGGCGGCGCGTCCTCCGACGGCGCGCAGTCGCTCCTCGACGTCGAGAAGGACGACCTCCACGCGCGGACTCCGGTCTACGTCGGCAGCGAGGACCTCGTCGACGACCTCGAAGCGGCGCTGGAGGAGTGAGCGGTAAAACGGCTATATAGTTTATACTATTGTCGTATGTTTCTCGCTCAGAACTCCGAGAATCGATATGCGGAGAAAGTTCGAAAATAAACAAATTAGATGTTTTTTCAACCGCGTCAACACTCTAACGGAAGATCCAATAAGCCAGCCGATCGAGCCCGTGATATGGCCCCCGAAACGGTCTTAGTCCTCCTGCTCTTCGGGCTGGTGACGGTTCCCCTCGTCGTCGGTGCCGTAGCGTTCCTCAATCGCGACGGCGGCGAAACCGAGCGGGTCGAGGAACTGGAGCGCCGCGTGGAGGAACTCGAATCCGAGCGGGAGTGATAGTGATTACTCTCGTTTCTTACCGCCGAACGCCGTTACCGGGGGTGGCGTTCGGCGGTAAACAGTGAGAGTAATCACTATGAGTCCTTCCCGGCCGTCAGCTACTCCAGGACGTGCGCCGTCTCGTAGTGCGTCCGGAACGCGAACCACAGTCCGTGACGGCCCGGAATCCGATCGCGCGTCGCGCCGTCGGGACCGCGGAGCTCGTTCCGCGCCAGGTCCCAGCGCGTGCCGTCGTCTTCGACGAGGGCGACGCCCGAGTCGTCCGCGACGCGCTCGACCGTCGGTCCAGGAGCCTCGTAGACCGCGACGTCGTCGGTGGCGTCGAGCGTCGCGACCACCTCGCCGCCGGCGACTTCGCCCGCGACGACGCCGGTGTCGCGCTCGCGGAGTTCCTCGATCGGCACGACCCACACCTCGTCGGGGCCCTCGCCGGTGATGCCGTAGACGGAGGCCTTCTCGGGGAGCCGCCCGTCGGCGCGCCTGACCCCCGGCTGGACGATCTCCTCGCGGTTCCAGTAGTGCTCGAAGAAGTCGATGTTGCCGTCGTAGTGGCGGTAGTCGTAGCCGTAGCCCGTGTCGAGGTCCAGCGCGAGCGTGTCGGGGTACTCGGCCTTCCACTCGCCCCACTCGGTCTGGGTGACGGCGAACTGGTCGAGGAACAGATCGGGGTCGGAATCGAGGATCGGTCCGCCGATCGGCGTCCCCGCGTGTTGGTCCCAGAGCGTCTCGGTCTCCTCGTCGTACATCACCTTGTTGCCCGAGGCGAGCATCCCGCTGCTCCCGAAGGTCAGCACGTCGTGGGACGCGTCGGCGTCGCCCGGCAGCCGGCGGTCGTAGAGGATCGGCGCGTTGCAGAGCGTGCAGTAGGTGAGGCTCACCGGCACGCCGTCGAGTTCGGCGTTGAGCAGTTCGTGCGGGAAGAGCACCCACCGCGGGACGGCGTAGGCGGTCCCCTCGATCTCGAAGCCGAAGACGACGTGGGCGTCTTCGAGGTAGCGCTCGGGGGCGTCGGCGTCCTCGTCGGGTGCGTCGGCGCCGCCGTCCGCGTCGACTCCGTCGCCGGGGACGAAATCGGGCGCGTTGAGCGCGGCGAGGAAGGAGCGGTCGCAGTTGCCCCAGCGGATCCCCTGGAGGTCGAACTCGCGCGGCTCGCAGTCCAGCAGGCCGCCCACCGGCGGGAGGTACGAGCGGTAGAGCCGCAGTTTCCACTCCTCGAAGCCGTCGAGCGGCTCGATCGCCTGCTGGGAGTACCACGACTCCCACTCGACCCAGGCGTGGTCGGAGTCGAAGTCGGGCTCGGCGAGTTCGCGGAGCGCCTCGCGGACGCCGGGCCAGCGCACCTCCGGCAGTTCGAGGTAGCGCGGCGGGTCGCGCTCGCGGAGCACCGCGGGGAAGCCGAACGAGCCCCAGTCGTTGGCGATGCCGTCGATGACGACCAGTTCGACGAGGTGGGGGACGACCCGCTCGTCGCCCGCGGCGGCCAGTTCCTCGATCGCCTCGGCGTGGACGTCGGCGTCGCGCGTCAACAGTTGCTCGACCGCCGCCTGCAGTCGCTCGGTCGTCGCGTCGGGTGCCTCTGACATCGTGTCCCGACCGGTCTCGCTCGAAGGGCAAAACAGTACCTGATAGTGATTACTCTTACTGTTTACCGCCGAACGCCACCCCCGGTAACGGCGTTCGGCGGTAAGAGACGAGAGTAATCACTATGAGACGTTCCGGTCGGTCGACAGATCCGCACGTGCCGACGGGCGGCGCGTGGCTCCGGACGCAGTGCCGACAACGGCGACTATAAGTGGCCCTTCCACTCAGTAGTAGGCAATATGCCTGATCGCGACAGCGATGCCGTTCCCGACGGCGGCGTGGCGCGAGCGACGCCGGCGAGAGACGACCGCTCGGACTACGAGTACGTCTCGGAGTCGGTCGAACGGCCGGACCTCGTCGACGCGCTCTCGGCCCGCGTCGACGGAGAGGTCCGCTTCGACACCTACACGCGACAGCTGTACGCCACCGACGCCAGCGCCTACGAGGTGACGCCGATCGGCGTCGTCTTCCCGACCTCGACCGACGACGTCGCGAGCGTGGTCGCCTACTGCGCCGACGAGGGGATACCGGTCCTGCCCCGCGGCGGCGGCACGAGCCTCGCCGGCCAGACGGTCAACGAGGCCGTCGTCCTGGACTTCACGCGGCACATGGACGCCGTCCGCGACCTCGACCCCGACACCCGCGAGGCGCGAGTCCAGGCCGGGACCGTGCTGGCGGACCTCAACGACCGCGCGGCCGAGCACGGCCTGACGTTCGGGCCGGACCCCGCGGCGGGCAACCGCAGCGCCATCGGCGGCGCCATCGGCAACAACTCCACCGGCGCGCACTCGCTCGTCTACGAGAAGACCGACCACTACGTCGAGGAGGCCGAGGTCGTCCTCGCGGACGGGACCGTCACCGCCTTCGGCGAGGTCGAAGTCGACGAACTCCGCGAGCGCGCGGACCCCGACGGGGACGCCGAGGCGCGCATCGCCGCCGGCGTCGTCGAACTCCTCGACGACCACGGCGACGAGATCGAGAAGCGCTACCCCGAGATGAAGCGGAACGTCTCGGGCTACAACCTCGACCGCCTGCACGCCGAGGCCGAAGGCGAGTACGGCGAGGCGGGCGCCGTCAACCTCGCGCGCCTGCTCGCGGGGTCGGAGGGGACCCTCGCGGTCGTCACCGAGGCGACCGTCTCCCTGGAGCCGACTCCAGAAACGAAGTCCGTCGCGCTCCTGACCTACGACAGCGTCCTCGACACCGTCAGCGACGTCGTCCACGTCCTCGACCACGACCCCGCCGCGGTCGAACTCATCGACGACGTGCTGATCGACCTGGCCTCGGACACCTCCGAGTTCGAAGACGTCGCCGCGAAGCTCCCCGACCGCGCGGAGGCCGCGCTGCTGGTGGAGTTCTACGCCGAGGACGACGAAGACGGCCGAGAGAAGGTTCGGAAACTGCTCGCGGATCGGGTGCCGGGGCGGGGCGGCGACGCGGACGACGCCGAGACCGAGCGCTTCGCCTTCGACGCGCTTGAGGCCCACGACAAAGCCGACCGGAAGGAGCTCTGGAAGCTTCGCAAATCGGGCCTGCCGATCCTGCTCGGACGGACGAGCGACGCGAAGCACATCAGTTTCCTGGAGGACTGTGCCGTCCCGCCGGAGCACCTCCCCCGATTCGTCTCCGAGTTCCAGGCGGTCCTCGAAGAACACGACACCTTCGCGTCGTTCTACGCGCACGCCGGCCCGGGCGTCCTGCACGTCCGCCCGCTCGTGAACACGAAGTCCCAGACGGACCTCGACGCGATGGAGGCGATCGGCGAGGCCGTCACCGACCTCGTCGTCGAACTCGGCGGGTCGGTCTCGGGCGAGCACGGCGACGGCCGCGCGCGAACCCAGTGGAACCGAAAATTGTACGGCGACCAGCTGTGGGGCGCGTTCCGGGACCTCAAGACCGCCTTCGACCCCGGCTGGCTCCTGAATCCGGGGCAGGTCTGCGGCGACGTGAAGCTCACCGAGAACCTCCGGTTCGACCCCGACTACGAGTTCGAGGCGGGCTTCGATCCCGCCCTCGAATGGGACAACGAGAACGGGATGCAGGGGATGGTCGAACTCTGTCACGGCTGCGGCGGCTGTCGCACCCAGCAGTCCGAGGGCGGCGTGATGTGTCCGACCTACCGCGCCGCCGACGAGGAGATCACCGCCACCCGCGGCCGGGCGAACATGCTCCGGCAGGCGATGAGCGGCGACCTCCCCGACGACCCCACCGACGAGGAGTTCGTCACCGAGGTGATGGACCTCTGTATCGGCTGCAAGGGCTGTGCGAACGACTGTCCGAGCGAGGTCGACCTCGCGAAGCTCAAGGCCGAAGTGACCCACGCTCACCACCAGGAACACGGCTCGTCGTTCCGCTCGAAGCTGTTCGCCAACGTCGACACGCTCGCCAGCCTGGGGAGCGCGTTCGCGCCCGTCTCGAACTGGGCGACGAAGGTCCCCGGGGCGCGCGCCGTCCTGGAGAAGACCGTCGGCATCGCGACGGGGCGGACGCTCCCGACGTTCGAGCGCGAGACCTTGCGAGATTGGTTCGAGGCGCGCGGCGGGTCGCGGGTCGCTCCCGACGAGGCCGAGCGTCGCGCCGTCCTTCTGCCCGACACCTACACGAACTACAGCCACCCCGACGTGGGCAAGGCCGCCGTCGAGGTCCTCGAAGCCGCGGGCGTCCACGTCGACCTCGCGGACGTCACCGACAGCGGCCGACCGGCGTTCTCGAAGGGCTTCCTCGACGCCGCGCGCGAGATCGCGCGCGAGAACGTCGACGCCCTGGTGCCCCGCGTCCAGGACGGCTGGGAGGTCGTCGTCGCCGAGCCCTCCGACGCGGTGATGCTCCAGTCGGACTACGGCGAACTCCTTTCCGGTACAGACGTCGAGACGCTCCGGGCCAACAGCTACGGGGTCTGTGAGTACCTCGACGCCTTCCGGCTCGACGAGGAGGTCGACTTCGACGCCCCCGACCAGTCGGTCGCCTACCACGGCCACTGCCACCAGAAGGCGACGAAGAAGGACCACCACGCGGTCGGCGTCCTCCGGCGCGCGGGCTACCGCGTGGATCCGCTCGACTCGGGCTGCTGCGGGATGGCCGGGAGCTTCGGCTACGAGGCCGAGCACCACGCGATGAGCACGGCCATCGGCGAGACGTTGAAGGAACAGGTCGATTCGAGTCCCGCGGAGTCGGTCGTCGCGCCCGGCGCCTCCTGCCGGACGCAGCTCACGGACCTCGGCGCGACCGTAGACCGGGCGCTGCTCCCCCGCGGCGGCCGCGAGCGGGAGGAACCGCCGACGCCGATCGAGGCGCTGGCGGCCGGGCTGGCGCGGTAGTCGCGTTCAGGCCCCGGCGTCGACGCCGTCGGCCGGGGCCGTGCCGCGGTAGAACATCGCCCCGCCGAGGAGCGTCAGGCCCGCGACCGCGACAAGCGGGACGGCGTACCCGCCCGAGAGGTCGTAGAGGACGTTCAACGCGACGGGCGTCGTGAACGAGGTCGCGGCCTGTCCGAGGATGAACAGCCCGACGATGGCCGTCGCGTTCGCGGGGCCGAACCGCTCGATGATGATCGGCGAGAAGAGCGGCGCGACCGTCCCGAGGCCGACCCCGAAGAGGATCAAGAGCGCGTACGTCGCGGGGCGGGTACCGGTCCACGGGAGCGCGGCCATCGCGAGCGCCGCCAGCCCCACGCCGGCGACGAGCGTCGCCCGCATCCCGACCCGGTCGCCAAACTCGCCGCTGGCGACGCGGGCGACGACGCTGACGCCGCCGATGATCCCGAACGCCGTGACGGCCACAGAGCGGGCGATCCCGTTCGCGGTGAGTACGCCGACCGCGTCGACCGAGAGCACGAAGTACCAGCTCCACAGGAACGAGAACCCCGCCAGCGCGCCCAGGAACCGGGGGTCGGTGAGGTTCCCGCGCAGCCACGAGCGGTCGACCGGGGACGTGCCGGCCCGTCCCCCCGGCGGGCGCCGGTACACGAGGCTGGCGGCGAAGATCACGAGCGCCATCGCGCCCCCGACGACGGCCAGCGCGCCGCGGACGTCCGTCCGCGAGAGGAGGCGGATCCAGACGGGCGGCAGCACCAGGATGCCGAGGCCGTTGCCGATCATCGTGACGCCCATCGCGCGGCCCTCGTACTCGTCGAACCACTGGGGGACGAGCGAGACCACGATGACGAACATCGATCCGCCGGCGATCCCCACGAGCGCGAACGAGGCGACGAGGCCGAGGTAGGAGTCGGTAACCTGGAGGAGCCCGACCGCGACGGCGAATACCCCGCCCGCGGTCGCGACGACGGGGCGGAGCGGCAGGCGCGCGATCACGACGCCGATCAGGCCGCCCGCGACGTAGAACGTCGCCGTCGTGATCGAAAAGACCGAGGAGACGCGGAGCCCCGAGAGGCCGAAGGCGTCCGCGAGCGCCTCGGAGTAGACGGTGAAGGTGAAGATGAACCCCCAATCGAGGACGAGAATCACGAGTCCCAGCGCGACGATGAGCCAACTGGTCAGCGAGTCGACGGCGTCGGACGGTGTCTCGGTCATACTGTGTCCCTCACGGCCCGGCCGGGGAGTCGGCGGCGACGCGTCGGGCGTGGGCGAACGGTGAATCTGTGCGCTTTTATTGTTTGCTTTCCGAGCAAACGGATCGGACCACCGGACGGTTCGAAAATCCAGATATCACCGGTGTAACCGGGTGACAGCCGGTAAAATCGACCATCTGACCAAACTTTCATTAGTGCTACGCCTAATGGTATTGTATGGCACTCGAAGGCCAGTCTCCATATAGCATCGAGGCGGATTGGAACAAGCTCTATATCGGCGGCGAGTGGGTCGACTCCGAGAGCGGCGAGTCCACACCCGTCGAGGACCCCTCGACCCGCGAGGTCGTAACCGAGGTCCCCGCGGGAACGACCGAGGACGTCGACGCCGCGTACGAGGCGGCCGTCGAGGCCCAAGAGGAGTGGGGCGAGCAGCCGCCCGCCGCGCGCGAGGAGGCCGTCCAGGGGCTCATCCAGGCGCTCGAAGAGCACAAAGAGGAGATCATCGAGCTGAACACGACCGAGATCGGCGGCATCCACGGCGTCGGCGAGACCGCGGTCCAGATCACGATGGACCACCTCGCGGAGGCCGCGACGCTCCCCCGGCGGATGAAGGGCGAGACCGCCGCCTCCAACATCCCCGGCAAGGAGAACCTCGTCTACCGCGAGCCCGAGGGCGTCGTCACGGTCATCTCGCCGTGGAACTTCCCGCTGAACCTCACCGCGCGCGCGCTCGCGCCGGCCATCGCGGCGGGTAACTCGGTCGTCCTCAAGCCCGCGACCGACGCGCCGATCGTCGGCGGCCTGCTCTGGGCCCGCCTGGCCGAGGAGGCCGGCATCCCCGGCGGCGTGATCAACGTCGTCACCGGCTCCGGCTCGGACATCGGCGACCACCTCGCGAGCCACCCCGACAGCGACGTCGTCGCCTTCACCGGCTCGACCGAGGTCGGCCAGCACGTCGCGGGCCTCGCCGCGGAGAACCTCGCCGTGCCGGCGATGGAACTCGGCGGCAACAACGCCCACATCGTCACCGAGGACGCCGACCTCGACGAGGCGATCAACTCCGCGGTCTTCGGCTCCTTCATCCACCAGGGGCAGGTCTGCATCTCGATCAACCGCCACGTCGTCCACGAGTCGATCTACGACGAGTACGTCGAGAAGCTGACAGCGCGCGCCGAGTCGCTCCCGGCCGGAAGCGCCCACGGCGAGGTCGTGGTCGGACCGATCATCAACGAGTCCCAGCGCGACGAGATGCTCGACTACGTCGAGCGCACGGTCGAGGCCGGCGCGACCCTGGAGACCGGCGGCGAGACCGTCGAACTCGACGGCGTCGACGACTCGCTGGTCGTCAAGCCCACGGTCCTCTCGGACGTCACGAACGACATGGCCGCCGCGTGCAACGAGCACTTCGGCCCGATCGCGCCCGTGATCCCGTTCTCGGACGTCGACGAGGCGGTCGAGATCGCCAACGACACCGAGTACGGCCTGACGGGCTCGGTCCACGCCGGCGACATCGGCACCGGGCTCCAGATCGCAAAGCGGATCGACTCCGGCAACATCCACGTCAACGACCAGGGCATCAACGACGAGGCCCACGTCCCGTTCAGCGGGACGAAGGCCTCCGGCCTCGGCGGTTACAACAGCGACGACTTCCTCGACGAGGTCACAGAGAAGAAGTGGATCTCGCTCCAGCACGAGCCTCGCGACTACCCGTTCTGAGCGGTGACCGAAACGGAGTCACTCGACGGCGCGGTCTGCGTCGTCGCGGGCGGCGGCCACGGGCTCGGTGAGGCCGCCGCGCACGAACTCGCCGCACAGGGCGCCCACGTCGTGGTCAACGACCTCGGCGCGGCCGTCGACGGCACCGGCAGCGACGCGTCCGTCCCCGAGGCCGTCGCGAGCGACATCCGCGACGCCGGCGGCACGGCGATCGCCCACCACGGCGACGTCGCCGACTTCGCGGACGCCGAGGCGCTGATCGACGATGCGGTCTCGGAGTTCGGCCGCGTCGACTTCGTCTGCAACTTCGCGGGCATCCTCCGCGACGGGATGGCACACAAACACTCCGAAGCGGACTGGTCGGCGGTGATCGAGACCAACCTCACCGGACAGTTCGCGCCGCTGCGGGCGGCCGCGGCCCACTGGCGCGAGGCCGCAGCGGACGCCGGTGAGGACGGGTTCGACCGCCAGCGCTCCTACCTCGCGGTCAGCGGCGGGGCGGCCCGCGGGAGCCTCGGCCAGGCCAACTACGCGGCCGCGAAGGCCGGCGTGCTCGGGATGATCCGCACCGTCTCGAACGAGCTGGTCCGCTCACACGTCCGGGTCAACGCCCTCGTCCCGAACGGCTACACCCGGATGACCGAGACGGTGCCCGAGGAACACCGCCCCTACACCCGCGAGGAGATGCCGCCCGAGAAGGTGGCGCCGCTCGTCGCGTACCTGGCGAGCGAGGCCGCCGAGGACATCACGGGCTGTACGCTGTATGCGGGCGGGGACCGCGTCGGCGTCTTCGCCGATCCGCGGATGGAGGCAGTGGGCGTCAGCCCCGACGGCTGGACGCTCGACTCGCTGACCGAGCACTTCCGCGAGGACGTCGCCGACGACGTCGACCTCTCGCGGACCGAGACCTACCTGTAGGTCCCGGTTCCGGGGGCGAGCGCCCGCGACCGGGAAAGAAATCTTTTATCACCGATTCCGCCGAAACCCCGGGTATGCGCTTCGTCCGCTACGACGGCGACCAGCTCGGACTGCTCACAGACGACGGCGAGGGCGTGATCGACCTCACCGATCGGCTCGGACTCGACGGCGACGAGCCGCTCGTCGAGTACATCGAGGGCGACTACGACGCCGCCGAGTACGAGGACGCCGAGCCCGACCACGACGTCGACGACGTCGAGATCGGCTCGCCCGTCGGCCGGCCGGGCAAGGTCATCGCCGCGCCGCTGAACTACGAGAACCACATCGAGGAGGCCATCTCCGACAAGGACATCACCACCGACGAGTGGTTCTCGATCAAGGACAAGGGCTACTTCCTCAAGGCGCCTTCCAGCGTCGTCGGCCCGGACCACGGCATCGAGCTGCCGTTCGAGGACCGCCGCACCGACCACGAGATCGAACTCGCCTTCGTGATGGGCGAGGAGGCCAAGGACGTCTCCGCCGAGGAGGCGTGGGACCACATCTTCGGCTACACGATCCTGCTCGACATCTCGCTGCGCGGCGACCAGGACCGCTCGAACCGCAAGTCCTACGACAGCTTCACCGTCATCGGGCCGTGCGTCGTCACCGCCGACGAGATCGACGACCCCCAGGACCTCCAGATGGAGCTCCAGCTCAACGGCGAGCGCCGCCAGTACGAGAACACCGGCGACATGGTCTACACCTGCGCCGACGTCGTCCAGTACGCCTCGCTCGGCGCGACCCTGGAGGTCGGCGACGTCATCACCACCGGCACGCCCGAGGGCGTCAGCGAACTCCACGACGGCGACACCATCGACGCCGAGATCGAAGACGTCGGCTCGATGACCGTCGACGTCACCGGCCGCGACGTCAGCTACGCCGACGCCAACGTCCAGAAGGGCGGCCAGGAGTAATAGTGATTACTCTCACTGTTTACCGCCGAACGCCACCCCCGGTAACGGCGTTCGGCGATAAGAAACGAGAGTAATCACTATAAGGCAGTCGCGGCTGACCGGATCACAGCCACCAAACAACCGCAGTTTCTTCCCGAGACCGATCGTCGTAGCCGCCCGCAGCCCTACACTCTCGGTTCCCCCACCGTCGGCACGACGCGAAAGGTAGGCTTAAGAAAGACCGTGATGAATGGGGTGGTAGTCAATGTCACTACTGGAAGTGGACGCCATAGACGTCGCGTACGGGAACGTACAGGTGCTGTGGGACGTGAGCCTCGAAGTCGACGAGGGCGAGACGGTCGCGCTCTTGGGCGCCAACGGCGCCGGCAAGACCACCACCCTCAAATCCATCTGTGGCGACCTCACCCCGATGGACGGGGCGATCCGCTACAAGGGCGAGGACATCGGGGGGCTCCCCCACGAGGAGGTCGTCGCCAAGGGCGTCGCCCACGTCCCCGAAGGCCGCGAGGTCTTCACCGAGAGCACCGTCCGCGAGAACCTCGAACTCGGCGCCTACATCGACCGCAGCAAGATGCAAGAGCGCCTCCAGGAGGTCTACGACATCTTCCCCCGCCTCGAAGAGCGCAAGAAGCAGCGCGCGGGCACCCTCTCCGGCGGCGAACAGCAGATGCTCGCGATCGGTCGGGGCCTGATGAGCGACCCCGACCTCCTCCTCCTGGACGAGGCCAGCCTCGGCCTCGCGCCCGTCCTCGTCGACGACGTCTTCGAGGCCATCCAGCGCATCAACGACGAGGGCACCACCGTCCTGCTGGTCGAACAGGACATCTACAACGCCCTCCGCGTCGCCGACCGCGGCTACGTCATCAAGACCGGCGAAATCGCTCTCTCCGGGACCGCCCAGGAGCTCGCCCGCGACGAACGCGTCGAGGAGTCCTACCTCGGCGCCTGAGCCGATCTCAGCCCGAGCCCGCACGGACCTGTCTCCCGAGCAACCCTTATGCACCCCGGCGGTGTCGGTCCCGTATGAACGACCGACGCGTCCTGTACGTCAGCGGTTTCGTCGCCGCCTCCGTCTCCTACATCTTCACCGCCCTCGCCTTCACCGGTCAGTTCGATTTCGATCGGTGGGTCGTCTTCGCCGTCCTGTTTCTCGCCGTCTTCGCCGGCTTCGAGCGGTTCGTCCGCTGGAGCGAACGGTTCGGCGACTGACCGTCAAGGGGCCGGAAAACAGTTCCCGGGGGCTCAGTCGTTGGCGATCTCGGCGTCGGCGTCGACGTCGGTGTCGGCCCCAGAGCCGGAGATCTCCTCGACCAGATTGTCCTCGATGAGGCCGTAGAGCCCGCTCGGGAGGAAGATGATGAAGAGGATTATCAGGATTCCCTCGACCGCCGTGGCGAGTCCGCCGACGATGGCCGAGAGGCCGTTGTCCAAGAGCAGGAACAGCGCGGCGCCGAAGAACGACCCGACGAAGGTGCCCATCCCGCCGAGGATGACGACGATGAGCGAGTCGACCGTCCACGACACCGCGAGCGTCGACTGCGCGTTGATGTAGAGCGAGTGGTGCGCATAGAGCGCGCCCGCGATCCCCGCGAAGAACGACGAGACGACGAACGCGTACATCTTGTACTTCAGCGGATTTACGCCGAGGCTGCTCGCGGCGTCCTCGTCGTCGTGGATCGCCTTCATCCCGAGGCCGGCCGGCCCCCGGACGATGTAGTAGGTGACGGCGGCGGTGATGACCGTCGCGAGCAGCGTCAGGAGGTACATCATATCACCGTGGGAGATCAGCTCGCCGATCGAGATGTCCGCGTTGATGTAGTAGCCGGTCGCGCCGCCGGTCAGGTCCCGGCGGTCGAGCATCACCAGCTCGATCACGGCCGCCAGCGCCAGCGTCCCGATCGCGAAGTAGTGCCCGGTCAGCCGGAAGACGATCGGCCCGATCACTAACGCGATGAGCGCCGAGGCGACCCCCCCGAGGAGGATCGCCACGAGCAGCGGCATATCCAGCGCCGCGGGCAAGCCCGCGCCGCCCGGCGTGGTCAGCCACGCCGAGACGAACGCGCCCATCCCGAAGAACGCCGCATGTCCCAGCGATATCTGCCCCGCGTACCCGGCGATGAGGTCCCACGAGATGCCCAGCATCACGTAGACGAGTCCGGTCAGGATCAGCCCCGTCAGCGCGTCGGTCGTCGAGAACGGCACGGCCGCGAGCGCGAGCACGGCGACGACGCCGAGCGCCTGCACGCGGCGGTCCTCGGCGAGCGTGCCGCCCGGTTCGCGCTTGAGGAGGTTCACGAGCCACCCCCCGAGCGGAAGAGGCCCTGCGGTCTGACGAGCAGGACGCCCAGGAAGATCAGCAGGCTCACGACGTTCCGGTAGCCGCCGCCGAGGAACAGCGCCCCGAGGTTCTCCGAGACGCCGATCACGAGCCCGCCGACGAGCGTCCCCAGGACGCTCCCGACCCCGCCGAGGACGACCACGGCGAACGTCGTCAGCAGGTACGACCACCCAACATAGGGGTCGATCGGGAAGATCATCGACAGGAGCGCGCCCGCGGCGCCCGCGAGCGCCGTGCCGATCCCGAGCGTGATCACGTAGATGCGGTCGGTGTCGATGCCCATGTACTTCGCTGCGGTGCGGTTCTGCGCGGTCGCGCGGATGGCCTGCCCGGTCTTCGTGTACTGGAGCAGCGCCCAGGTCGCCACGATCAACAGCACCGAGACGACGAACGTGACGGTCCGCGGCAGCGACAGGAACACGACCCCGAGGTCGAACCCACCGCCGGGGATGCCCAGGTCCGCCGTCCGGGCGTCGCCGCCGAGCAGGATGCGGCCCACGTTCTGGAGCACCAACGCGAGACCGAACAGCACGATGATCGGCTGTTCGAGCCCCTCGTCGACGACGTGCTGCAACAGCACTTTCTGGAGCACGACGCCGAAGGCGAACATAATCCCCATCGCGAGGAACATCCCCACGAGCGGCGTGATGCCGGTCGCAGCGAAGATCAGGATCGCGATGTAGGCGCCGACCATCAGCATGTGGCCGTGCGCGAGGTTCACGACGTCCATAATCCCGAACACGAGCGACAGCCCCAGCGCTGCGAGGGCGTAGATGCCCCCGAGCAGGAGGCCGTTCGCGATCGACTGAACGACCAGGTCGCTTGCGACCATCGTTATGCGTGCCCTACCGCGTTCATCGCTCGCTCCACGGCGGGATCGGATACTTGAAATCCAGCGCGCGTTCGGAGTCCGTGTCGGGGTAGGCCAGGCGCTGGGCGCCGTTCCACCACTGGCCGACGGGCGCGGTCAGGCCCGTGGGGATCCCGTTGTCCTGGAAGGTGAAGTTCCCGATGACGGTCTGGAACTCCGTGTTGCGCAGCGCGTTGCGGATCTCCTCGGCGCCGACAGAGCCCGCGGCGGCGACGGCCTGTTCGGCCGTCTGCGTGAGGTTGTAGGAGCCGCCGACGATCACCGGCAGGTACTCCCTGGATTCGTACTGCTGATTGTACGACTCCCGGAGCGCGGCGTTCCCGTTGCCGGTGAGGCCGGGCACCCAGCCGGGACACATCTCCGCGTACTCGCCTGACTGGCCGAGCGCCGACCACCAGGCGGTCGGGTCAGCGCCGCGGACGAACTTCAGCATCTTCGGCGCCCAGTTGTTCGACTTCATCTGGTTCATCGCGGTGATCGCGCCCGGCGGCGTCGGGTTCGAGAGCAGCACTTCGACGCCGGCGCTCTGGGACTGTGAGATGAGCGTCGAGAAGTCCGAGGCGCCGATCTCGAAGGTCTTCCGAAGCGCGATATTGTACCCCGCCTCCGAGAGCGTCCGCTCCCAGTAGTCGGCCTGCTCTTTACCCCATCCGGAGTTGGGCTCCCAGATGCCGACGTTCGACGGCCGGTTCTCCTCGGGGATGAGGCGGATGTTTCCGAGGGTGGCGTCCGCGACGTGCCGGGACTTCGGGAACGGCGCGTACGTCCACTCGTAGTTGCTGTTGTTGTGCGGCGCCTCGTACGCGAACGCGATGCCCAGGAACGGGAGGCCCTGGTTCTCCGCGAAGGCGCTGCCCGCGGTCACCAGCAGGCTGGAGAAGCTCCCCCAGATCATGTTCACGTCGTTGTTCGAGACGATCTGCTGGAGCTGCTCGCGGAGCGTCTGGGCGTTGCTCTCGTCGTCGCGGAGGACGAGTTCGACCTCGCGGTCGAGGTTCTCGTTCATCCGCGCGACGCCGAGTTTGTAGCCGCGTTCGATGTCCTGGCCGACCGAGGAGAACCGCCCGGTGATGGGCGCCGTCGCCGCGATCGTCAGCGGTGCGGCGTCGCCGCCACTCGTCGTGGTGGCACCGCCGGTGTCGGTTTCGCCGCCGGAGTCGCCGCCACCGTCGCCCCCGCCGTCACCGCCACCACCGAGCGTACACCCGGCGAGTCCGGCGAGTGCGACTGTGCCGGTCGCTCCGGCTCCTTTGAGATACGTCCGTCGCGGAATTGTGTCATCACGAGCCATACCGTATCCGACGTTAATTATTATGGAATATAAAAGTATATGGTCGGGCGGGAGGCGTCTCGCGTCTCGCTGAGGCCGCGGATCGGTCGTGTCAGCCGGCCATACACCGAATATTCGATTTCGAACACGACGGCGACGCGCCGAATCGCCGGTTCCCGTCGAGCTCATATAGTGGCGTTTGCAGGTCTTCCACTCGATCGCACGCTGTCGTGCGATCGGATGTGTAATCGGTTGCAAACGCTACTATAACGTCGGCTGTCGTCGGTTACGTGCGGACCGAAAAGGGAACGCGAGCCGGGATCAGGAGGACGGTTCGGCCTCGGCGTAGAGGTTGAACGCCTCGAAGACCGGCCGGTCGGTGATCGCGAGCAGCGTCGCCTCGCCGTGGGGCTCGTGGTGGTGGATCTCGTCCGGCGGGACGATGAAGGTGTCCCACTTGCTCCACTCGAGTGCCTCGTCGCCGACGTGGGTGATGCCCTCGCCCTCGATGACGAAGAACACCTCGGTCATGTTGTGGAAGTGGGGGTCGGTGTCCTCCTGCATCAACTGGGCGCGGAAGGACATCGTCGGGAACAGCGGCGGCTCGCCCGTCGCCGGGTTGACATACGAGAGGCTGTAGCCGTCGTGGGGGTTCGGATCGTTGTTGTCGGCACGCTGTTCGAGCGACTCCACCATGTTCGCCCACTGGAAGCGGTACGGCGGGGTCGGCTCGCGGATGCCGTCGAACGGTCCGGGGATGTCGTCGCCCTGGAGGTCCTCCTGGGCGCGGCCGCGACCGTACTGGGAGGCCCAGTAGCCCTGGCTCTTGGTGACGGGCTGGCGTTCGAGCTCGTGGTACTCGAAGGTGTTCTTGGCGTTGAGCGAGTCCAGCACGAGCGGGAGGTCCAGGACGTCGAGCCACGCCGCGGTCTCGTCGCTCTCGTTGACGTGGTCGTGCCACTCCCACTGCGGGGTGGTGATGAGGTCGTTGTCCTTCATCGGGAACTCCTCGCCCGCGACGACCGTCTTCATGTCCTCGTGGCCGTCGATCGTGAAGCGCAGCGCGTTGGCGCCGTGGCGGTGCGAGGGGGCCGTCTCGCCGGGCGAGACGGTCTGGACGCCCACGTAGATCGTGTTCGAGATCGCGTGGGCGGTGTTGATCGGGACGGCGACCCGACGCTGGAACCCCGGCGGCAGCTCCGAGATCGGCACGTCGCGCTCGATGGCGTCGATCGCCTCCTGCATATCCTCCCACCGCCAGATCTCCGCCTCGGGGTCTTCGAGGGCGTTCCCCATGTCGTCCTCGATCTCCCACAGCGGCTGGAGGTTGTGCTCCTCGAGAATGTCCCAGGTGTCGGAACTCATCTCTAGGAGTTCCTCTGGCTCTTGCTGTGCCATATCGGCACATTGGCAAAACTCGATAATAAGTGTGTTGGACGTCGGCACGCCAACCGATCGCAGACCAGCCGCTGACCGGCCCGAGACGGCCGAGGAGAGATGTGACGTGACCACCGTGGCCGCCCGCGACCCGGACGGACGAGCGATGCGCGGAACGGAGCTGTCGGCTACGCTTCGGCCTCGACCTGCGGCTTCGCCTGGGCCTCGAAGATCTCGGCCGAGGTGAAGAGCTTCCGGCAGTCCTCACAGACCATCTGGCGCTGGATCGCGTACTCCCAGAGCTTGCCGCCGCAGTCTGGACAGTCGAAGTGCGCCTCGACGAACGGATCCTCCGTCGCGTAGGGGTTCTCGAACTCCGCCATACCCCTCGGTTGCCGCGTAACTCTAAAAAGCGTATCGCTCGGCTTACAGTGAGTATCGCAACGTCTCACCGATTCTCGCCGTGCCGTCCGGCGAGGAATCGATCGGGGGTCGCGATACTCACTGCTACTCCTCGGCGTACTCACGGAACTGCGAGTGGATCTCCTCGGGGATCTCCACCGCGCCGCCGCCGCCCGTCTCGGCGCAGACGCGCTGTTCGTAGCCCGAGAACGCCACGGTGTCGTCGATGGTCGCCTCGTACTCGAAGCGGACCGCACGGGTGCTCGGATCGGGCGTGAGCGTGATCCGGACCTCGTCGCCGGCGTGGAGCGGCGCCTCGAACTCGAAGCCCATATCCACGAGCGGGAAGCCGAAGTCGTAGTTCTGCGTGAGGTCCCAGAAGGGGAACCCGATCTCCTGCATAAACATATCCGAGGTCTCGTGGAGCGCGTCCACGATGCGCGGGTAGTGAGCGATGCCGTGCGGGTCGGTGTCCGAGAATCGGACGGTCCAGGTGCGTTCGAACATTACTGATCCTCAAGCACGACAAGCGCGTCGAGGGTCATCACTCCATCGGTCCCCGCCAGCACCGGATTGACGTCGAGTTCGGCGATCGGGTGGTCGGTCACTAAGTCGCCCACGGCCGCGACGGCCTCGGCGAGCGCGTCGACGTCGGCCGGCTCGCTCCCGCGGTATCCCCGGAGCAGTTCGACGGCTCGCAGTTCCTCGATCGCCGAGCGCGCCTCCGCGCGGTCGATCGGCGCGATCCGGTGGCTGGTGTCCTCGAACACCTCGGTGAAGACGCCGCCGAGCCCCGTGAGGACGACCGGCCCGAACGAGGGGTCCCGGAGCCCGCCGACGATCACTTCGGTCCCCCGGTCGGTGTCGAGCGCCGACTCGACGAGGACGTCGGTCTCGATCCCCCGCTCGTCGGCCGCCTCGAAGATCCGGGTCGCCGCCTCGCGGACCGCGTCGCCGGAGTCGAGGCCGACCGCGACCCCGACGCCGCCGGCCCAGTCGCTCTTGTGAGTGACCGCGGGCGAGGCGACCTTGACGACCACCGGGTAGCCGACCTCCCCGGCGGCGTCGACCGCGGCGTCGGCGTCCGCACAGACCGCGAACTCCGGCGTGTCGATCCCCGCCGACGCCAGGAACTCCTTGCCCTCGGCCTCGGTCAGCGTGGTCCGCCCGTCGGCGCGGGCCGACGCGATCGGGGCGGGCTCGCCGGACTCACTCATCGCGGCTCACCTCCCGGCCGTCGGCGTCGGCACCAGCGGCGACGTTCCCGCCGTCCGCGACGGCGTCGTCGTGCAGTTTCGCGTACCGGGCCAGCGCGCCCGCGGCGTCGGCCGCCCGCTCGGGCGTCGAGAAGTAGGGGATCCCGGCGGCTTCGAGCCTCGCGCGCTCCTCGGCGAGGTCCTCTTCGACGCCCTCGCTGGCGAACAGGACGGGCTTTCCGACCCGCTCTGTGAGCCCGTCGAGCGTCTCGATCGGGTAGCCGATCGACGCCTCGAACAGCTCGTAGACGAGGACGATGTCGACCCGCTCGTCCTCGGCGACGGCGCTCACGACGTCGCCGAACGCCGGCATCGGCCGGCCCGTGTCGACGGGGTTGTCGGCGTAGGTGATCCCCGGCAGGATCTCGTCGATCGTCTCCTGGGTTTCGGCCGTCAGCTCGGGGAGCCGGCCGCCGGCGCGCTGGATCCGGTCGGTGATGATGATCCCCGGCCCCGCCTGCGCCGTGACGACGCCGACGTTGGGGCCGTCCGGCTCGGGGGAGTTCCCGAGCGCGGCGGCCGCATCGAGCAGGTCGTCTGTGGCGTCGACCGTCGGCGCGCCGTACTGGGCGAAGCCCGCGGTGTAGAGCTCGTGGTCGCCGGTGAGCGCGCCGGTGTGTGACTCCGCGAAGTCGCCGACGTCGGACTGGCCGACCTTGTACGCGATCACGGGCGTGTCGCTCGCGCGGCAGGCCTCCAGGACGCGCCGCCCGTCGTCCGTCCCCTCGACGTGGAGGACGATCGCGTCCGTCTTCTCGTCGCCGTCGAAGTACTCGATGGCCTCGGCGAACCCCACGTTCGCGCGGTTGCCCAGGCCGACCTCCGCGGAGACGCCGCGGCCCTGACGGCGGGCCTGGAAGGCCAACACGAGCCCGACGCCGCCGCTCTGGGCGACGACCGCGATGTTGCCCGCGGGGATCTCCTCGGCGCCGCTGGCGAACGAACACCGGAGGTCGAGCGCGGGCACGATGAAGCCGCTCGTGTTCGGGCCCAGGAGCGAGATGTCGTGCTCGTCGGCGACCGCGACGGTCGCCTCCTGGAGCTCCTCGCCATCCTCGCCAGCCTCGGCGAACCCGCTGGCGTAGATGACGGCCGCGCCGATGCCGGCCTCGCCGCACTCTTCGAGGACGTCCGGGACGGCCGGCCCCGGCACACAGCAGAGCGCGAGGTCGACGTCGCCGTCGATCTCCGTCACGGACGCGACGAACTCCCGGCCGAACAGTTCGCCCTCGCCCGAGGGGTTCACCGGGTAGACGGGGCCGTCGAAGGCCACCGCGTTCGCCATCGCTTCGTATCCGATCTTGCCCTCGGTGTCCGACGCGCCGACGACGGCGACGCCCGAGGGATCGAACAGCTGTTGCAGCGTCACGCCCGGACATAGCCCGAACTCCATCAAAGCGTTTTCCCCCTGGGTCCGGGAGCCGACGACGGCGGGGTCCGCGGCGCCGTTCGGCGGCGGGAACCGAATCCTCATCGAATATTCCGTAAGTTTATCATCGTGGATGGGATATCGGACGCCAATGACGCTACTGGAAGGACGCGGCCTGACGAAGAAGTTCGGCGGGGTCGTCGCGATCGAGGACGTCTCCTTCACCGTCGAACGGGGCGAGGCCGTCGGGCTGATCGGTCCGAACGGCGCCGGCAAGAGCACGCTCTTTCGGACGATCACGGGCGTGCATCCGCCGACCGAGGGCGAGGTCTACTTCGACGGCGAGGAGATCACCGGTAAGTCCCAACACGAGATCTGCCACCGCGGGCTCGCGAAGACCCACCAGATCGTCCGCCCCTTCGAGAGCCTCTCGCTCATAGAGAACGTCGTCGTCGGCGCCGAGTACGGCGGCCGCGAGTTCGACGACACCCGAGCGCGCGCCCGGGAGATGCTGGAGTTCGTCGGCCTCGACGACCAGATGCACGCCGATCCCGGCGAACTCAGCGTCGGCGGCCTCAAGCGCCTGGAGATCGCCCGCGTGCTCGCGACCGACCCCGAGATGGTGCTGTTCGACGAGGTCGCGGGCGGCCTCGACCCCGAGGAGACCGAGGGCATCATCGACCTCGTCGGCGACATCATCGACGAGGGCAAGACCGTCTTCCTGATCGACCACGTGATGCGCGCGCTGATGACCGTCAGCGAGCGCGTCCTCGTCCTCGACAACGGCAAGCTCATCGCCGAGGGTACTCCCGACGAGATCCAGAACGACGACGAGGTCATCGAGGCCTACCTCGGCGAACACGCCGGCAAGGACCTCTCGGACGCGGTCGCGGGCGACGACGCCGTCGCCGGCGACTGACGCGTTTCCGTACTGCGCCTCCTTACTCCACCTCTCGTACGACCTCCGCGGGATTCCCCCCGACGACGACGCCCGCGGGGACGTCGTCGGTGACGACGGCGCCGGACGCGACCACGGCGTCGTCGCCGATCGTCACGCCCGGGTTGATCACCGCGCGGCCGCCGATCCAGACGTTCTCGCCGATCGTCACCGGCTCGCCGGACTCCAAGCCCTCGGCCCGCGCTTCCGGGTCGAGCGGGTGCGTCGCCGTGTAGACGTGGACGCCCGGGCCGAGCAGACAGCCCGCGCCGACGTCGACCTCGCAGACGTCGAGGACGACGCAGTCGTAGTTGGCGTAGAAGCCGTCGCCGACGTGGACGTTGTAGCCGTAGTCACAGCGGAACGGCGGTTCGACGTGGACCTCGCCGCCGACGGATCCGAGGAGCGAATCGAGGACCTCGTGCCGCGTCTCGGCGTCGTCGACGGCGGCGCGGTTGAACCGTCGGAGGAGCTGTCGGGCCCGCTCCCGATCGGCGACGAGTTCGGGGTCGGACGCGTCGTAGCGCTCCCCGGCGAGCATCTTCTCCTTCTCGCTGTCCATACCCGGGACTGCGGGGCGTCACACAAAGCCGTTCTCCTCGGCGGGCCGCGAAGTTCCAGTCCGCTCCCGACGTGTCGACCTCCGCCGGCTACCGCTTGCCCGCGAAGTCGACGAACCGGGCGATCTTCTCGCTGGCGCCCTCGGTGACGCTCGATCCGTGGTAGACGAGGCCGACCTCGAAGTCGTACTTGAGGAGGTTCGAGAGTTCCTCGTCGGCTTTGGCCACGTCCGCGGAGTAGTAAGCGGTCGGGAGGACGTAGTAGCCCTCCGGCAGGCCGCGGGCGTCGGAGCCGAACAGCGCGTCGCCGATGACGGCGATTCCGCGCGCCTCGTCGACGAGCGAGTGGTAGCCCGGCGCGTGGCCCGCGACCGAGACCGCGGTGAACGGCCCGACGCTGTCGCCGTCGCCGAACCGGTGGTCGACGTCGACGTCGACCGCGACGCCCTCGGGGACCCACGATTCGAGGTCGAAGCGCTCGACCAGGCCCGCGAGGCCGCCGACGTGGTCGGGATCGCCGTGGGTGATGACCACCCGCTCGGGCGTGATTCCCAGCTCCGCGACGGCGTCGGCGACGACGTCGACGGTGTCCTCGAAGCCGGCGTCGACGAGGGTGGGCGTCTCGCCGTCGAAGAGGAACACCCGCCAGCGGGCGTCGTCGGCCTCCTTGACGGTGATGTCGTACACGTCCGGTGCGATCTCGGTGATCCGAGCGTCGGCTGTCATCGGCGATGCATACGACGCCGGGGATCATAAACGTACGTCGGCGGCGCCGCGGGCGCGGCGGAGGCCGCGGAAAATCTCCGGACAGCGAACGCATCGCCATCCTCATTACCGTTCGCCGAGACGACTCGACAATGACGATCTATGCCCAGCGGACTCTCCGCGCGTGCGGCCTCGACCCTCCCCTTCGAGCCGGCCTGGCTCTCGCTCCCGGCGGGCGTCCTCGCCGCCGGTGGCGTGCTGGGATTCGCGCCGCTCGCACCGGACGCGGCCCTGATGCTCGCCATCACGGTCTTCTGTGTCGCCCTCTGGATCGGAACGCCGGTCAAGCCGTGGTTCACGGCGCTGCTCGGCATCGGCCTGATCGGCGTCGGCTTCTCGACGGAGCTGGCGCTGTTCGGCTTCCGCTCGCCCGCGACGTGGCTCGTCGTCGTCGGCCTGCTCATCGGCGAGGCCGCGAGCGAGAGCGGGCTCGCCGATCTGGTCGAGCGCGTCACCCTCGATTGGATGCCCGAGCGGATCGCGACCGACGCGGTCGCGGTGTACCGCTACCTGCTCGTCGTCCTCTCGGCCGGGAGCCTCGCGCTCGCGGTGCTCGTACCCTCGTCGCTCGTCCGCGTCCTGATCCTCGCGCCGATCCTCAAGTCGCTGGGCGACCTCTTCACCGACCGGAGCGCGAAGATCGGGATCTTCCTCGGCCCGCTCTTCGCGACCTACTACGGCGGCTCGGGCTTCCTGACCGCGTCGCTGGCGAACATCATCGTCACCGGGCTCGTCGAGTCCGGGGGCGGCCCCGTGATCTCGTGGGCGCAGTGGGCGCTGTACATAGGGCCGGTGATGGGCGTCGGCCGCGTGGCCGCCATCATCGCCGTGACGTATCTGCTCTACCGGCCGAGCGGATCCGACGCGCTCTCGGACTCCGCGGTCGAGACGGCCGCACCGTCGCCGACCGAACAGCGGATGCTCGCGTTCCTGCTCGTCGGCGTGCTCTTCTGGGCGACCGACTTCGTCCACGGACTGCATCCCCTCTTCGGCGCGGTCGTGGTCGCGCTGCTCTCGTTCGCGCCGAAGATCGGCGTCGTCGACCACACCGCCGTCGGCGAGACGGACTTCTCGATCCTCTTTTTCCTCGGGGCCATCTTCGCCATCGCCGAGGGGCTCCGGCGCACCGCCTTCACCGACCTGGCCGCTGAGACGCTGCTCTCGTACCTCCCCGCGGACCCGTCGCTCCCGCTCGTGTTGGTGTTCGTCACCGCCATCTCGATCGGCCTCGCGTTCCTGATGGAGGGGCTGGCGGTCGCGAGCGTCATCACGCCCGTGTTCGTCTCGTTCGCCCAGAGCGCAGGCCTGCCGCTGGTGCCGATCGCGATGATCGAGGCCGTCGCCCTCAACGGCTACTTCTTCCCGTATCAGTCCGCAGTGCTCGTTGGGATCCTGGGCCTGGGCGTCGTCGACTCCGTCGAACTCAGCCGGATGGCGAGCCTCTGTACGATCGCGACGTACCTGATCTTGCTCCCCATCCAGATCGGCATCTTCGTCCTCCTGTTCTGAGGATTTTGAGATAGAAAATCGGGCGCCGTCAGTCGGTCGGCCCGCTGCCGCCGGGCTCAGTCGAAGTGCTTCTCGACGAGCTGTTCCCGGAGGATCGTTCCCGTGTCCGACCGCGGGAGCTCTTCGCTCGTGATCGCGTACGCGCGCGGCCGCTTGAAGTCCGCCAGCCCGTCGTGCTGGAGGCAGTACCCGTCGAGTTCGTCCTCGGTGAGTTCGACGTCGTCGGGGACGACGACGACGGCCGTGACGACCTGACCCCACTGCTCGTCGTCGCGGCCGAAGACGCAGGCCTCGGTGACGTCGGGGTGGTTCCCGAGCACCCGTTCGACCTCCGCGGGGTAGACGTTCTCGCCGCCGCTGACGATCATGTTGTCGACGCGGTCGACGATGTAGAGGTAGCCGTCCTCGTCGACGCGGGCGACGTCGCGGGTGCGGAGCCAGCCGTCGAAGTAGGACCGCTCGGAGGCCTCCTCGTTGTCGATGTACTCGTGGGACATCCCCGGGCCGCGGGCGATGATCTCGCCGCGCTCGCCGGGGTCGACCTCGGCCTCGGGGTCGGGGTGTTCGTCGATCGGCGCGGTCTCGACCACGCGGATCTCCCAGGTGAACGACTCCTTGCCGATCGTGCCGGGGTGGTCCTCCTGGACGCTCGGGTGCGCGAAGGTGAGGTCCGGGCCGGCCTCGGTCATCCCGTAGGTGTTGTAGACGTGCTCGGAGAGGTGCTCGTGGGTCGCCTCGATCAGGTCCTCGGTGACGATCGCGCCGCCGGTGCGGATGTACTCCAGGGTGCTCGTGTCGTAGGTCGCCCCCTCGCCGCGCTGGATGTCGTTGAGGGTCTTCAGCTGTGTCGGGACCGCGAGCAGCCCCGTCACGCCGTGTTCCTCGATGAGCTCTAGGGCCTCCTCGGGCTCGAACGTCGAGTGGAGTACGACGGTCGCGCCCGCGACGAAGTGCGGGTACAGCCACGCGTCTGTCGTCACCATATGGTACCACGGCGAGGTACAGAGCGCGACGTCCGTCTCGTCGATGCCGTGTTCCATCACGGGCTGGATCGCGCCGTACCAGAGCTGGTCCTGGTCGAACTGGACCGTCTTCGGAACGCTCGTCGTCCCGCTCGTGTGCAGGACGGCACACTCCTTGCCCGCCGGCAGCGACCCGTCGAGGTCGGCGTCGGCGCCGTCGAGGACGTCCTCGTAGGACTCGACGTCGGAGTGGTCGACCGCCTCCTCGCCGGCGTGGATCGCCGTCTCGAAGGCGTCGCGGTCGAGCAGTTCCAGGGCGGCCTCGACGTTGTGGTCGTCGAAGACGAGGATCTCCGCGTCGGCCGTGTCGGACATGCTCTTGAGCTCGGCGACGGTCGCGCGGTAGGAGAGCTGGACCGTGGAGACGCCGCGCTTGTTGCCCGCCCACATCGACTCGATGGCGGAGACGTCGTTGATCGTCAGTACCGCACACCGGCCCTCCCCGACCCGGTCGGTGAGGGCGTTCGCGAGGCGCGTGCTGCGCTCGTCGAGTTCGGCGTAGGTGAAGGAGCGGCCCTCGTCGGTGATGAGCGCGGGCTTGTCGGGGTGACAGCGGACCGTGCGTGCGAGCGCGTCGTTGAGTTTCATGGTAGACGTGTTAGGAATGGACAAGCCAACTGCAACATTAATTGTTTTGATTCCCCAGGGAGACGGCCGCAGACGACCGCTGCGCCGCGCGTCGAATCTCGCGGATTTATCAGTTCCCGGCCGGAATAGACCCGTATGTCGCGGGCGATCGCCGACGCGCTGGCCTACGTGCGACCGACGTTCATGCTCCCGGCGGTCGGGATGTCCGCCTACGGCGCGCTGCTCGCTCCGGCCGCCGCGTTCGATCTCCGCGTCGCCGCGCTCCACGCCGTCGCGGTCGGCGTCGCCCTGTTCGTCGCGCACCTCCGGGACGGCCTCGTCGACGGCCACGTCCGGGAAGAGGAGGACCCGCGGCTCTCGGTCGCGGCGTTCCGGTGGGGCATCCGCGCGGGAGTCGCCCTCGGAACCGCGCTCGCGGCCGGCCTCTCCGTCGTGGCGGGGCCGCTCGCCGGCGCCTCGATCGCCGGGCTCCTGGCGCTCGCGCTCCTCCACGCGCCCTACCTCGACAGACACCCCGTGACGGTCACCGTCGACTACCCGGCCGGGATCGCCCTCGGGATCGTCGGCGGTTACGCCGCCCAGAGCGCAGCTCCCTCGCCCGGCGTCGTCGCGGTCGCGGCGCTCTTCTTCGGTCTCCTGGCGGGGATCAAGGTCGGGATCGACGCGCTCGACGCCGACTTCGACCGCTCGATCGACAAGCGGACGGTCCCCGTCGCCCTCGGCCCGCGCCGCGCCGACCGCGTCGCCGGCGGGATCTTCGGGCTCGTAACGCTCGGGACCCTGGGGGTCGCGGCCGCCGGCACCGTCGGCGCGCTCGGAGTCGACGCGCCGTTCGTTCTCGCGGCCGCTCTCGGCCCGCTCGGCTGCCTGGCGGCGACGGCGCTGACGGGGGGCGAACGCACGGTCCGGCTCCAGATGGGACTGACCTACGTCTTCGCCGGATTCCTGTTCTTCGGGGCGTGTGTCGGCCGCTGTGCGGGCGCGGCTCTCGTGAGCCGAGCGCTCGGAGCGGTCGGAATCGCCTGAGGCGTGCGGTCGGTGACGAGAGCCGACTATCGGTACGCGAGCGAGAGATCGATCTCGTCGGTCGCGGCCTGGAGGTGGTCGATGACCTCGGTCTCGCAGCGCTCCTTCGACATCCGGTGGGCCGGGCCGGCGACGCTCAGCGCGCCCTGGACCTCGCCGTCGACGATGAGCGGGACGCCGATGGCGTGGATCCCCTCCAGGTCCTCCGCGAGGTTGAGAGCGTAGCCCCGGTCTCGGATCCGTTCGAGTTCCTCGAAGAGCCGCCCGCGGTCGGTGATCGTGTTCTCCGTCCGCGCGGGGAGGCCGTGCTGGTCGAGGATCCACCGGACGGTCTCGTCGGGGAGGTGAGCCAGGATGGCCTTGCCGCCGGAGTTGCAGTGCATGTGCTCCCGGGTCCCGAGGAGCGCGTTGACGTTGATGTCGTTGTCCCCGGCGCGGCCGTAGACGTAGATGAGCTTCCCGTTCTGGTGGGCGATGAGCCAGGCCATCTCGTCGGTCGCCGCCTCCAGCCGATCGGCGGCGGCCATTCCCGACTGGAAAATCTCCAGTTGGCCCCGCACGTACTGTCCGTACTCGAAGAACTTCAGGCCGAGGTGGTACTCCCGGCCGCGCTTGACGACGTACCCGCGGTCGGTGAGCGTCGTCAGATGGCCGTGTGCAGTGCTCTTGGCGATGTCGAGGCCCTCCGCGACCTCGGTCACGCCCGCGCCGTCCCGCTCGCGAAGCAGTTCGACGATGTCGAACAGGGTCTCGTCGGATTGGATCCCGCGTCCGCCGGACGCTCGCCGTGCCATACGTTTTCTCACGCGAGAACGGATAAGAATCTATCGTGTACGTTCCTCCGTCGTCGGTTCCGCGACGGTTCCTCCTCGCACACAACTGTTCGTCACCATCGAACAATCGGCTTACTCAGCCGCGAGATAACAACCGTACGGGTGTTACCAGTCCGACCGCGTGTTTTCAGGAGCAAAACAGAAGTCGGAGCACGGACCCGTCGGCCGCTCGCCACGAGAGGGCGCGGACCGTCGGCGGTCTATCGACCGACTGACGCAAATTGTTCGATAGTGTCGAACGGCGGTGTCACGGCGCCTCGTCGCGGCCCAGTCCCGCATCGCGGAACCGCGCCGCGAGGTCGACGTAGGTCTCGTGCGTCCGGCGGATCTGCTCGCGCTGATCCTCGGTGAGGGGTCTGGTCTCCGCCGGGGTCCCGTACGCCAGATGACCGGACGGGACGGTCTGGTCCTGCCTGACGACGGCGTTCGCCGCGACGATCGAACCCTCCTCGACGGTGGCCCCGCGCATCACCGCGCTCTGCATCCCGACGAGGCAGTGGTCGCCGACCTCGGCGTAGTCGACGACGGCCCCGTGCCCGACGGTGACGCCGTCTCCGAGCCGCGCGCCGTGGAGCGTCGTGAACTCCTGGACGTTCGTCTCCTCGCCCACCTCGACGCCCGTTCCGTGCCCGCGGAGGCAGACGAACGGCCAGACGCTCGCGCGGGACTCGACGGCGACGTCGCCGACGAGGTACGCCATCTCCGAGACGAACGCGCTCTCGGCGACGCGCGGTTCCGCACCCTCGAACGCTCGTTGCATAGCGCCCGGTTCGTCGTCTCGGATGATAAAACGGCCGACGACGGTCGACCCATCGTTGTTCGATACTGTCGAACAGTTGTGCCGAAGCGGTTCCGCTCGGTGCCCACGCACACTTCGGGTCGGAGTCGTGACCGGATTTCGACCGCCCCAGCGCGGAGAAAACGACCGCGGAATTATAAGTAGGTGGCCGGCAGAGTGAATGTATGGTCCAAGTACTGCTCGCACTCGACGACGACATCCCGCAGGCCCGCGCACAGACCAACGCGATCAAAGACATCGTCGAACCGGCGGGGAGCGCGGAGCTGTACATCCTCCACGTCTTCGGCGACAACCCCGAAGGGGCGTCCGTCCAGCAGGTCGAGGCCGTCCGCGAGGCGCGCGAGCGTCTCGAAAGCGACAACGTCGACGTCCACCTGCTGGAGGCGAGCGGATCCCCCTCCGACGAGATTCTCCGCTTCGCCGACGAGTACGACGTCGATCAGATCTGCGTCGGCGGACGGAAGCGCTCGCCCGCCGGCAAGGCGCTCTTCGGGAGCGTGACCCAGGACATCATCCTCGGTACGCACCGCCCGGTCCTGGTGTGCGGCAGCGCCGCAGAAGACGAAGAGTAACGCGCCCCGCGCCGCCGAGGTCTCACGGCCGGCGAGAGCAAAGATCGGATGCACAGAACGGAAAACGGGAACCGAAAGGACGGACACGAGCCCGGCGTGAACCGTCCGCTTACTGGTCTTCGATCACGGAGTTGAGGTTGCGTTCCAGTTCCTCGACGCTGCGGCGGATTTCGGCGACCTGATCGGTCTGCTGTTGGTTCGCCGTGGCGAGCTCGGCGACCTCGTCGGCGATGCGTTCGACGCCCTCGACGGTCGAGCCAAGCATCGCCGAGATGTCCTCGGCGCTCGTCGCCTGCTCGTCGGTCGCGGTCGCGATCTGTTCCAACTGCTCGGAGACGTCCGCGATCGCCTCCTGGATCTCCCGCTGATTCGCGTTCACCGCCTCGATCTGGGACTCGATCTCGTCGACCCGGTCGCTCGTCTGTTCGATCCCGTCGACCGTCTCCGCGGCGATGGTCGCGATCGATTCGACGAGCCCCTCGATCCGCTCGGCCTCCTCCTTGGACTCCGTCGCGAGCGACTTCACCTCGTCGGCGACGACCGCGAAGCCCTCGCCCGCCTCGCCCGCGCGAGCGGCCTCGATGGAGGCGTTGAGCGCGAGGATGTTGATCTGATCGGCGATGTCGTCGATCACCGCGACCACGTCGTCGATCTCGTCGACGCGCTGTGCGAGGTCCTCGGCGTCGCCGGCCATCCGATCGCTCGCGTCCGCGACGTCCTCGACCGTCTCCAGCAACTCGGTCGTCGACTCCTCTGACTCGGTCGCGAGCTCTGCGGTCTCGGAGCTCTGGGTCGAGATGGTCTCGACGCTCGCGGCGACCTCCTCGGTCGTCGCGCTGAACGTCTGGATCTCGTCGTCGACCTCTCTGACGTGTTCGGCCTCCTCGTCGGCGACTTCCGCGATCACGTTCACGTTCTCTGTCACCTGCGAGGACGCCGTCTCCAGACCGCTCACGGTTCCTTCGAGGTCCCGCTGGACCTGCTCTTGGACGCGCTGCATCGACTGGCGCTGTTCGACGAGGTCCGTCACCCGGTAGAGGACCTCGAAGGAGCCCACCACCTCGCCGCTTGGCGAGGTGAGCGGGACGCCCATCGCCCGGCCGTGGCCCTTCTCGCCGTTCGTGTTCGTGATCGTCCGGACGTTCGTCTCCCTGATGCGCTCGCCCGTGCGGGCGACCTTCTCGGCGAGCGTCTCGGTGACGTCCTCGGTCCCGATGACGTCGTGGGCGGGCTTGCCGAGGGTCTCCGCGGCGGGGATGCCGACGAACGACTCCTGGGCGTCGTTCCAGTGGGTCAGTCGCCCCTCGTCGTCGACGGCGATCACGGGCTCGGGGAACTCCGCGGCGAGCTGATTGAACATGTGCCGCCAGTGGTCGCGCTCGGCCCGGTAGCGTTCGGTTTCGTCGTCGATGTGCGAGAAGTCGGGGGCGAGCGTCGCCTCCTGGGTGGCCGGGACCTGCTCGTTCTGCGGGGCCGGGCTGTGTTGTGCCATTGCGGTGCGATGGTCTTCACCGGCTCATTAATGTTTGTGGCCGATTTTCACAGGTGATACTGGTGTGAGACGGCCCGACACGCGACGAGAGGAATCGCTATCAGTCGTAGTCGCGGCCCTTCACGAGGGCGGTCGTCTCGTAACTGACGACGACCTCGTCGCGTTGGTTGTGCGCTTCGATGCCAGTCGTGACGTAGCCCCGGTCGTCGTGGCTGCCGGAGGGCCGCTTGGCGAGGATTTCGGTGTGCAGTTCGAGGTGGTCGCCCGGCCGCACCGGATTCCGCCAGCGGATCTTGTCGGCGCCGACGCCGGCCAGGGCCGCCAGCGGGTCGGGGTCCTGATTGAGCATCCGCATACACATCGCCATCGTGTGCCACCCGGAGGCGACCAGTTCGCCGAACATCGAGTCCGCGGCGGCCTCCTCGTCCAAGTGGAACGGCTGGGGATCGTACTTTGCGGCGAACTCCTTGATCTCCTCCGCAGTCACGTCGTAGGAGCCGTGAACCGACGTCGATCCGACCTCGACGTCCTCGAAATATCGCATATCGGAGTTCTCGCGGGCCCGCGTAGAAAATCCTTCGACGGCGTCGACGTCCGGCGGCTCGGAGCGGGGTGCCGGCTGTGAGCGTCTCACGAGCGGACCGGAAAAGTTTACATAGGGTAGTCCAAAGATCCGAGTATGGCGCAACCGGACGACCTCAAAGCGGCAGCCGAGGAGGCTGAGGACCTGCCAGACCCCCGCGACATCGTCGCCGAGGACGAGGAGATTCCGCTGGAGGACCTGTTCGACGCGGAGTTCATGGCGGAACACACCGACTTCGAGACCTTCGACGAGATGGTCGCCGCCAGCCCGTCGGCGGCGTCGTCCGCGGCCGAGCTCGAACTGGTGCCCGACGGCGAGTGGGACGAGTTCGTCGCGGAGACCACCGGCTTCGACGACGAGGAGGAACTGGTGTTCGCCGCCCGCGACCACTGGGTCGCAAAGCAGCTCGGACTGGACGCGTAACCGCTGCCACCGACGCCGGCCGAGAGTCGCATCGCCCCGATCGAACAGCGGTGGCTGAATCCCGCTGAACGGCCGTATGCGGCCGTCTTCTCCCCGTTCGACCACAATAATTATGTGGAGTCTCGCGTAAGAGTCGGATAGAGACGATGAGTGAAACTGACTCCGAGAACCCAGTGTTGATTGCCGGTGCCGGGCCGACCGGGATGACCGCGGCGCTCGCGCTCCACGCGCGGGGCGTGCCCGCGACGATCGTCGAAGCGGACTCCGAAGACCGGGACCGCGCCGGGAGCCGGGCGATCTACGTCCACGGGTCGACGCTCCGGACGCTCGAACGGGTCCATCCGGGCCTCGGCACGGACCTCGTCGAGGAGGGGCTCGTCTGGCCGACCCGCCACACCAAGTGGCGCGGCAAGACGGTCTTCCGCCGCACCTACGACAACCCCGGCGGCGACGGCGAGATCCCCCACTTCTCGAGCCTCCCGCAGGTCACCACCGAGAAGTACATGCACGAGGCGCTCGACGAGGCCGGAATCGACATCCACTGGGACGCCGGCGTCGAGTCCGTCGAGTCGACGCCCGACGGGGTCCACGTCGAGACCGCCGACGGCCAGGAGTGGGAGACGCCGTACCTCATCGGCGCCGACGGCGGCGGGTCCCAGGTGCGAAAGGAGATCGGCGCCGAGTTCGAGGGCTCCCAATCGGAGAACTCCTTCATCATCGTCGACGTCGAGACCCTCGACGGCAACTCGATCGACGAGGAGCCGATCCCGTTCGAGCGGCTGTTCCACTACGACTCGCCCAACGCCGACGGCCGCAACGTGATGCTCGTGCCCTTCACGGGCGGCTGGCGGCTCGACATCCAGTGTCTCGGCGACGACGACCCCGACGAGATCGCCAGCGACGAGCAGATGCGGGAGTTCGTCCGCGACATCATGGGCGAGGAGTACGTCGACAACATCAAGTGGACCTCGACGTACAAGTTCCTCCAGGTCCAGACGGACTCCTTCGTCGACGAGCACCGCCGCGTCCTGCTCGCCGGCGAGGCCGCCCACCTGCTGGCGCCGTTCGGCGCCCGCGGGATGAACTCCTGTGTCGCCGACGCCGACGAGGCCGCCTCGGCCATCGCCGTCGCGCTCGATTCCAACGAGGCCGTCGCCCGCGACGAGGTCGAACTCTACGCGGCCCGCCGACAGACCGCCGCCGAGTACAACATCGACGCCGCCGGCCAGGCGCTCGATTACCTCCAGGGCGACAGCCCCGTCACGGTGCTTCGCAAGGAGGCCGCCGCGTCGCTCGCCGACTACTTCGAGCCCGCCGGCGAGTACCTCGACGACGCGCCGTACGGCCCGCACACCCCGCCGCCGATCGCGTCGACCGGCCGCGCCAACTACTGATAGTGATTACTCTCGTCTCTTACCGCCGAACGCCGTTACCGGGGGTGGCGTTCGGCGGTAAACAGTGAGAGTAATCACTATGAGAGCGCCCCGCTCTCGCGATCGCATTTTATCGACGCTCCGGGCGGAGTCACGACCGCGGCCCGAACGAGCAGCACCCCGATTGTTCACATCGGAATAATACCTACTGGGCTGATAGTTTGGGAAGAGAAGCCGAAGCGGAGCCGGCGGGTCAGAAGTTCCGGTAGATGAGGTCCCGCTGGACCGCGCCGACCCCCTCGTAGGTCATCGGCATCCGGACGTCGCGGTAGACCCGGGTGACGCGCTCGTCGTGCAGGAGCGCGCGCCCGCCGTGGAGTTTCATCGCCGTCTCGGCGCACTCGGCGGCGACTTCGGTCGCCTTCGCCTTCGCCATCGCGGCCCATCGCTCGGCGTCCTCGCCCGCCATCACGCGGTCGACGGCCTGCCACAGCAGGGCGCGGGCGCTCTCGAACTCCATCCGCATCTCCGCGAGGTCGTGCTGGACGGACTGGAAGTCCGAGACGTGCCGGCCGAACTCCTCGCGCCCGTGGACGAACTCCCAGGCCTCCTCGATGGCGGCCGCTGCGAGGCCGATGCCGTGGGCGGCGACGCGGACCCGCCCGGAGTTGAAGAACTCCGCGACCATCCGGAAGCCCTCGCCGCGCTCGCCCACGAGGTTCTCCCTCGGCACGCGGCAGTCGTCGAGGACGATGTGGGCCTGCTCGGAGGCCCGGTAGGCCATCTTCTCCGGGATGGGCTCGGCCTCGTAGCCGGGCGCGTCGGTCGGGACGAGGATGAGCGAGTGGTTGGCGTGGCGGTCGTCGGTGTCTTCGGTCCTGGCGTAGACGGTGATGTAGTCGCCCGAGACGCCGTTGCCGATCCAGTACTTCTCGCCGTTGAGGACCCACTCGTCGCCGTCGAGGCGGGCGCTCGTCTCCATCCCCGCGAGGTCGCTTCCGGTGTCGGGTTCGGTGATCGCCATCCCCGTCCGCTTTTCGCCCTCGGCGACCGCGCGGAGGTACTCCTCCTTCTGTCTCTCGCTGCCGAACTCCTGGAGGATCTCGGTCCCGAAGCTCTGGCTGACGATGCCGAGGCCGAGGCCCGCGTCCGCGCGGAAGAACTCCTCGACGGTCGCGACGATCTCGGCGAGCGACCGGCCGGGGCCGCCGTACTCGGCGTCGATCTCCTGGGCGACGAGGTCGGCGTCGTGGGCCGCCTCGACGGCATCGACCGGGTACTCGGCCGAGTCGAAGTAGTCGCCGGCGACCGGCGCCATCTCCTCCTGGGCGAACGACCGCGCGTGCGCTTTCAGCTCCGCTGCCTCCTCGGGGATCACCGTGTCGGTGAGTATGTCTGATTCCATAATTGTTGGCCGTGGTATGTCTCGTTCGAAAGGTCTGTCAGCCCCCGCTACTCGTCCAGCGGGAGCTCGCCCTCCTCGTCGAGGAACTGCTCGCGGAGGTCCTTCTTGTTGAACTTCTGTGTCGTCGTCTTGGGGATCTCGTCGATGAACCGGAACTCGTCGGGCAGCCACCACTTGGGGAACGTCTCCAGGAGGCGCTCGCGCAGGTACGCCTCGTCGATCGAGGGGCCCTCCGCCACGACGTACGCGACCGGCCGCTCCTGCCACTTCTCGTGGGGGACGCTGATCACGGCCGCCTCGGCGACGCCCTCGGCGTCGATCAGCGAGTTCTCCAACTCGACGGAGGAGATCCACTCGCCGCCGCTCTTGATCGCGTCGTCGATGCGGTCGACGATGTCGAGGTAGCCGTACTCGTCGATCGTGCCGATGTCGCCCGTCTTGAACCACCCGTCTTCGAAGGACTGCTCGTTGGCCTCCGGCCGCTCGAAGTAGCCGTCGGTGAGCCACGGCGAGCGGGCGTGGATCTCGCCCGGCGTCTCGCCGTCGTGGGGCACCGGCTCGCCGTCCTGGGTCCGCAGGCGGATTCGCGCGCCCGGTGCGGGGATGCCGGCCTTCCGCTTGAGCTCGTAGCGCTCGTCTTCGGGGAGGTCCTGCATCTCGGTCGTCTCGAAAGTGTTCGCCAGGTGGGGCGACGCTTCGGTCATCCCGTAGCCCTGGTAGATCGGCGCCTCGTAGACCTCCTCGAACTTCTGCATCAGCGAGGCCGGGGGCGCGCTCCCGCCCGTCAGGACGCGGTCGAGCGAGGCGAGCGGCTCGCCCTCGCTGGATTCGAGGTAGCCGTCCATATCGATCCAGACGGTCGGGACCGCCGCCGCGACGGTCACGTCTTCGGCGTCGATCAGGTCGGCGACGGCCTCGGGGCTCGTGTGCTGGCCCGGGAGGACGAGCTTCGAGCCGTAGAACGTCCCCGAGTAGGGAAAGCCCCAACCGTTGACGTGGAACATCGGCACGACCGGCATCACGGTGTCGTTTTCGCTGACACCGAACACGTCGACGTGGCCGTGGACGAGGGTGTGGAGGAACATCCGCCGGTGGCGGTACTGGACGCCCTTCGGCAGTCCCGTGGTCCCGGAGGTGTAACACAGCGCGAACTCGCGTTCCTCGTCGAGTTCGGGCCAGTCGTACTCGGTGTCGTAGCCCGCGATGAACGACTCGTAGTCGACGACCGACTCCAGGGAGGTCTCGGGCACCTCGTCGTCGAGGACGACGTACTGCTCGACCGTTTCGAGGTCGTCGGCGACGGCCTCGACGGTCTCGACGAACGCGGGATCGACGAACAGCAGGCGGTCTTCGGCCTCGTTGATGATCTCCGTGAGGTGGTGTTCCGGCAGCCGGTGGTTCGTCGTGTGGATGCTCCGGCCGCTGCAGGAGGGGCCGAAGTACAGCTCGTAGTGGCGGTAGTGGTTCACCGCCATCACCGACACCCGATCGCCCATCTCCAGGCCGTAGTCGTTGAGCGCGTGCGCGAGCTGGCAGATCCGCTCGTAGGCGTCGCCGTAGGTGTAGCGGTGGAGCGAACCGTCCGGCAGTTTTGAGACGATCTCCTTGTGGTCGAAGAGGTCGACCGCCCGCTGGAGGAACTTCGTGATGGTGAGTTCGTAGTCCATCATATCACGATTCCTTGGGCGTGAAGCGGTAAAAAACCCGCTCGTGGTCGACCGGGCCGTCGATCTCGACGACCTTCATCTCCACGGGATCGCCGATCGAGAGGTCGTCGTACTCCGCGTCGGCGACGTGGGCCGAGAGCTGCACCGGACCGAGGTCGACGATGCCAATCACGAACGGGACCTCGTCTTCCATCCCCATCGGCGCGCCGGCCCGGACCGTCGAGAACGCGAACAGCTCGCCCCCGTGGGGGAGGTCGGCGTACTCCAGGTCCTCGCTTTGGCACTCGGGACAGACGATCCGCGGCGGGAAGTGGATCTCGCCGCAGTCCTGGCACTCGGTCGTCGTCAGCTGGCCCTCGCGGAGATTGTCGTAGAACTCCGCGATCTTCGTCGTGTCCTCGGTCTGGAGCTCGTAGAAGTCCAAGAGCCGGGGCAGTTCAATCTGGTCGGGCAGTTCGACGACGTCGCGGCCGCCGTCGGTGACGGCCGCGCCGGTATCGTTGTCCGCGTGGGTGTCGATGTCGTTTTCGGTCATTGTTACGGTCGCTCCCGCGAGAGGGTCATCACGCTATGCACCGAGGCGCTTCCGCTGAGGTTGTGGATCAGGCCGTTTTCGGGGTCGGGCACCTGCCGCTCCGACTCGACGGTGCCGCGGAACTGATTGTACACCTCCAGCGCCTGGGAGACGCCGGTCGCGCCGAGCGGGTGGCCACAGCCGAGGAGGCCGCCGCGGGGGTTGACGGCGATGTCGCCGTCGAGTTCGCTGCGGCCCTCCTGGATGAATGTGCCGCCCTCGCCCTCCTCGGCCCAGCCGAGGGCCTCGTACTCGACGATCTCGCTGATCGAGAAGCAGTCGTGGACCTCCGCGACGTCGAGTTCGTCGACGGGGTCGTCGATGCCGGCCTGGTCGTAGGCCTGCTCGGCCGCGGTGGTCGCCTGCGGCCACGCCGAGAACGAGGGGAGATTGTTGATGGAGTTGCTCGCGAAGCACGCCTGACCGCTGCCGGTGATCCAGGCGGCCTCGTCTGTGACCTCGCGGGCTTTCTCCTCGCTCATCAGCACCAGCGCCGCGGCGCCGTCGGTGACGCCGCTGCAGTCGTACAGGCACAGCGGCGGCGACAGCTCGAAGGAGTCGTAGACGTCCTCGACGGAGACCTCCTTTTGGAACTGGGCGAACGCGTTGGAGGCGGCGTGGGTCTTGTTCTTGGCGGCGACCTGCGCGAGCTGCTCGCGCGTGGTGCCGTACTCGTGCATGTGCCGCTGGGCGATCATCGCGAAGTACGGCGGCGCGTTGAAGCCGTTGACGCCGTCGAACTCCCGGTCCATCACGTTCGCCATACTCGTCTGGGCCTCCGCGGAGTACTCCCGCGGGAGGTTCATCTTCTCGACGCCCAAGACGAGCGCCGTGTCGAGCTGGCCGGCCGCGATGGCGAGCCACGCGTAGCGGAGCGCGGCCTGCCCGCTCGCGCAGGCGAGTTCGGTCCGCGCGATCATACTGTCGACGTCGACGCCGACCAACTCGGCGACCATCGGCGCGACGTGGGTCTGGAAGGCGAACCGCTCGGGCTGGACCGAGCCGACGAAGAGCCCCTCGACGTCCCCGGGCTCTACTCCGGGGGTGTCCTCGAAGGCGGCCTTGCCGGCCTCCTGGATCAGGTCCTTGTAGCTGGCCTCGCGGACGCCCCACTTGGTGTGGCCGCCGCCGACGATGCCGACGTTGCGCGTCATTCAGTCACCCCCGAAGTCGGGTTCGCGGTCCTGGTTGAACGCCGCGACGCCTTCGAGCATGTCGTCGGTCGTCGCCAGCAGGCCGAAGCCCTGGGCCTCCAGCGACAGGCCGGTGTCGAGGCTGGCGTTCTGACCCTCCTGAATCACCTGCTTCGCCACCTCCAGGGCCTTCTGCGGGCCGTTCGTGAGGTCCGAGACGACGTCGTCGATCGTCTCCTCGAACTCGTCTTCGGGGACGGCGCCGTTGAGAATGCCCCAGTCTTCGGCCTCCTCGGCCGAGAGCTGCTTGCCGCGGTAGATCAGCTCTTTCGTCCGTGGCTCGCCGACGAGGCGGACCAGCCGCTGGGTGCCGCCGCCGCCGGGGATCAGGCCGAGGTCGATCTCGGGGCTGCCGAGCCGCGAGCCCTCGGTCGCGTAGCGGAGGTCACACGCGAGCGTGATCTCCAGCCCCGCGCCGAGACAGAAACCGTCGATCTTCGCGATCGTCGGCCGCGGGTACTCGTAGATCGTCTCGACGGTCTGGTCGACCGACGCCAGATCCGTCGGCTCGGCGGTCGTGAAGCCCGTGATGTCGGCGCCGGCCGAGAAGGCGCGGTCGCCCGCGCCCTCGAAGACGACACACGAGACCTCCTCGTCGTCGACGGTTTCGAGGACCCGCTTGACCTCGTCGAACATATCCGTCGAGAAGGCGTTGAGGCGCTCCTCGCGGTCGAAGACGACGTGGAGTTCGCCGGAGTCCTTCAGCTCGTGGGTGATGTAGTGGTACGGGCCGCCGTCGCGGTAGTCGTAGAAGCCCTGGCCTCCCTTCTCGCCGGTGTGGCCGTTCTCGACCAGTTCGACGAGGTAGTCCGCGGGCTCGTAGCGCTCGTCGCCGGTGCGCTCGTGGAGGTCCTCCAGTTTCTCCAGCACGCGGTCGAGGCCGAGCTTGTCGCCCGTCCGGCAGGTCCCCTCGGGGAGGCCGCCGCCGAGGCGCATCCCGATGTCGATGTCCTCGGGGTCGGCGACGTCGTCGCCGATCAGCTTCGCGGCCTCGTTTATCATCACCGACTCGATGCGGAGGGTGTCGATGCCCTCGCCGTCGGTCGGCTCGTAGTCGACGCCCTCGCCGTCCTCGTAGTCGTAGAAGCCCTTGCCCGTCTTCCGACCGAGGTCGTCGTTCTCGACGCGGGACTCGATCGACTCGGGGACCGGATCGTCCCACTGCTCGCGACTGTGGTAGAAGATGTCCAGTCCGCCGAAGTCGTTGAGCTCGAAGGGCCCCATCGGGTAGCCGCGCTGGAACACCATCGCGGCGTCGACGTCCTGGATCTCGACGTCGCCCTCGTCCAGCATGTAGCCGGCCTCGCCCATGAACGGCGTCAGGACGTTGTTGACGACGAACTGCGGGACGTCCTTGCGCACGCGGATCGGCGTCTTGTCCAGCGACTCGACGAACTCGATGCCGGCGTCGACGACCTCCGCTTTGGTCTTCTCGCCGGAGACGACCTCGACGAGGTCCATCTTCACCGGCGGATTGAAGAAGTGCATCCCGCAGACGTACTCCGGTCGGTCCGTCGCCTCGGCGATGTCGCTCACCCGGAGGCTGGAGGTGTTCGTCGCCATAATCGTCTCCGGGCCCGCGGCGGCGTCCACGTCGGCGAAGACGTCGCGCTTGATCTCCAGGTCCTCGGGCGCGGCCTCGATCACGAGGTCGACGTCCTCGACGGCCGCTTCGAGGTCGACGGTGGTCGAGATCCGCGCGAGCACCTCCTCGGGCTCCTGGTCGATCTGGTCCTTCTCGGCGAGCTTGCCGAGGCTCCACTCGATGTTGTCGTACCCCTCCTCGACGAGGTCCTCCTCGATATCGCGCATCACGACATCGTAGCCGGCGATGGCGGCCACTTCCGCGATACCGTGACCCATACTGCCGGCTCCGAGGACTGCGAGGCTCTCGATTTCTGCGTCCATCAGTTGAACCTTCGGATCGTTCATATTTAATGTGTCGGTGCCAGCATCGCGCGGAGCGAGCGTCGCCGAAGGCGGGGTGATGCGGGGCGATGCGGGGCGATGCGGGGCGATGCGAGGCGACGCTACACGATTCGATCGGCGGCGAAAATCAGTGGGGTCGGAGCGCTATTCGGCCTTCCCGCGGTCGAGGACCGATCCCAGGGGGGTCCGCTCGGCGAGCAGTTCCGTCGCCGAGGGGACGATGCCGTCCCGGAAGTAGAGGAACAGGATCGTCAGCAGGAGGCCGAACGCGACGGTCCGCCACTGGCCGAAGTTCCCGAGGAAGTTGTCGATGTAGATCACGACGGCCGCGCCGACGAGCGGCCCGTACCGGGAGCGCAGCCCGCCGAGGACGAGCACGATCAGCACGAGCACGTCGATGGAGTTGAAGCTGTACAGCGACGGGATGATGATCCCGGTCGTCTGCCCGTAGAACGGCCCGACGAGCCCGATGACGAAGGTGGCAATGAACCCGGCGAACACCTTCAGCTTGATGACGTCGACGCCGGTCGCGCGGGCGGCGAACTCGTCCTGCCGGATCGCGGCGAACGCCAGCCCGTACTTCGAGCGCCGCAGCCACGTGTACAGCCCGAGCACGCCAGCGAAGATCGCGACCAGCACGTAGAACTGGATCGCGTAGGAGCCGAACCCCGTCGCCTGCTCTATGGCCGGGAGCTGGAGCCCGCTGAACGGGAAGCCGGTGCTGCCGCGGGTGATGTCCCGCAGGCCGACCAGGAGCTCGGAGATGATCATCTGGGAGGCGAAGGTCACGATCGCCAGCACGATCACCGTGAACTGGCGGCGGGCGGCCACGTAGCACACCAGCGCCCCGAAGACGCCGGCGAAGAGCGCCCCCACGAAGAGCGTGAGCCACGGGGAGATCCCGAGCGCGTCCGCGGTCAGCGCGGTCGTGTACGCGCCGACGGCGGCGATCCCGCCCATGAAGAGGATCAACTGGTCGGTCTCGCCGAAGATGATGTTCAGCGCCATCGCGAGGATGGCGAAGATCATCACGCGGATGAACCGCCGCGAGATGTAGGTCGTCGAGGGTTCGAAGAACACGAGCGGGATGGCGAGCAGCACTGCGAACACGATGACGGTCGGGAGTCGGCCGCGGGTGACGTTCACGTTCATGATATCTGCTCCGGTTTGTAGATCAGCACGGCGATTGCGGCGGCGAACAGCGTCACGGTGGCGAGGTACGAGCCGAACAGCGCGCCCGCGACGGTGATCACGATACCGAGGACGACGCCGGCCGCGACCGTGCCGCGGATGCTGTCGACGCCGCCGACGATCGAGACCATGATCGCGAAGGTCGTGAGCTCGAAGGAGCTCGCGGGCGTCACCTCGGCGTCGAGCGCGTAGAGGACGCCGCCCGCCCCGGCGATGGCCGCGCTCAACACGAACACGATCGACTGGACGCGGCGGGGACGGATCCCACAGAGAATCGCCCCGGTCTCGTCCTGGATCACGGTCCGGGTCGCGATCCCCAGGTACGTGTGGTTGAAGAAGTAGTAGATGAGCCCGAACAGGACGCCGGCCGCGGCGATGACCGCGAGCGACGAGCCCGTGATGCCCACGCCGGCGAGCGACACCGAGGGCACGCTGGTCTCGAGGAAGTAGCTCTCCGCGAAGAACACGAAGAGCAGCCCCTCGAACAGCAGCGACAGGCCGAGCGTGACGAAGATGCCGAGCAGCACCCGGTCTTCGCCCTCTTCCCGGTAGACCAGGGAGATGACCGATCGATCCAACACGAACGCGAACAACGCGACGGCGGCGACGCCGCCGAGCCCGGCGACGAGCAGCTCGGGGACCGTTCCCAGGATGAGGGAACAGGCGATCACGGCGACCACGGCGAAGACGCCGATCAGGAGATTGAGGATGCCCCCCAACCCGAAGACGAGCGTGATCCCCAGCCCGAAGAGTGAGAGGATCATTCCCCTCGCCAGTCCGTCGATAAGCAGTTCTATGCCTCTGGCAAGCATACTGGGCCATCGTTGTACTGTATGTATAAATATTATGGATATCGCAATGGCGGCTTCGGCACCTACTCCATCGAATTATTTATGTAGAATCGTGGGAAAGCCGGACCTGTGCTAACCGCCACCAACGTAACCAAGCGATTCGGCGGGCTAGTCGCCGTCGACGGCGTCGATTTCGACATCGGCGACGAGGAGATCGTGGGCCTGATCGGGCCGAACGGGGCGGGCAAGACGACCCTGTTCAACACGATCACCGGGGTCCACCCGCCCAACGAGGGCTCGATCACCTTCGACGGCGAGGAACTGGTCGGCAAGACGCCGAACCAAGTGGCCCAGCTCGGCGTCGCCCGGACCTTCCAGGCCGTCCGGACGTTCAACGAATCAAGCGTCCTCGACAACGTGCTGATGGGCGCGGTCTTCGGCAACGACGAGTCGGTGCCGATGGACGAGGCCGAAGAGCGCGCCCGCGAGGCGCTCGCCTTCGTTGGCCTCGACGGCCGCGAGGACGAAGAGGCCGGCTCGCTGACCATCGCCGACCGGAAGCAGCTCGAACTCGCGAAGGGGCTGGCCGCCGAGCCGAGGCTGATCCTCGTCGACGAGATCGGCGCGGGGCTGACGCCCGCGGAGATCGACGAGATCACCGAGACGCTCGAACGCGCCCGCGACGAGCGCGGGGTCTCCGTGTTCTGGATCGAACACATCATGGAGGCGATCATGAGCGTCACAGACCGGATCATCGTCCTCAATCAGGGCGAAAAGATCGCCGACGGAACCCCCGAGGAGATCCGCTCGAACGAGGAAGTCACCCAGGCGTACCTGGGGGAGGTGGACTCGTGAGCCTCATCGACGTCGAGGGCCTGGACGTCCACTACGGCGAACTTCAGGTCCTCTGGGACGTCTCCCTTGAGGTCCGCGAGGACGACTCGGTGGTCTCGATCGTCGGGCCGAACGGTGCGGGGAAGACGACCCTCCTCAAGACGCTCTCGGGCATCCTGACGCCGACGAACGGCCGCGTCGAGGTGCTCGGTCAGGACGTCACCGAGGTCCCGTCGGACGCCATCGTCGAGCGCGGCTTCGTCCAGGTCTCCGAGGAGCGCAATCTGTTCGGCGACCTCTCGGTCGAGAAGAACCTCCGGATGGGCTCGTTCACCAAGCGCGAGGCCTTCGAGGAGAACCGCGATATGGTGTTCGAGATGTTCCCCGTCCTCGAAGAGCGGCGGGAACAGAAGGCGCGGACGCTCAGCGGCGGCGAGCAGCAGATGCTCGCGATCGGCCGCGGGCTGATGGCCGAGCCGAAGGTGCTGGCGTTCGACGAGCCCTCGAACGCGCTCGCGCCGCAGCTGGCCGAACAGGTCTTCGAGACGATCGAGGAGATCTCCGACGACGTGACGGTCGTCCTGATCGAACAGCACGTCGACCGCGCGCTGGGCCTCGCCGACCGCGGGTACCTCCTGGAGAACGGCCGGATCCAGACCGAGGGGACCGGCGAGGAGCTCCTCCACTCCGACGCGATCAAGGAAGGGTATCTCCGCGGATAGCGGAGCGGTTCTTTACCGGTTCTACGAGAGCAGGTCGCTCGACGGATCGTACGCCGGGAGCGGTTCGGAGCGGAACTCCTCGGTCAGATTGACGCTGCCGTCGGGGTAGTACGACGGCGCGCCGGACTCGAAGCCGACCATCAGCTGGACGAGGTTCTTCAGTTCGCCCCACTGGGTGTACTCGATCGGCGAGGCGAACAGCGTGTCGAGGTTGATGTTCCGGATCGAGTCGGCGATGGCGACGGGGTTGGCCTCGCCGGCGTCCTCGATCGCGGCCGCGGCGAGGTCGGCGACCACGTAGCCGACGGCGTTCAGCACGCCGAACCAGTTGCCCGTCTGATCGTAGTAGCGCTGGCCGATCTGGGCGTACCGATCGGAGAACGGGTCGGGTTGGGTCTGAGCGAGGAAGCCCTGCGTGACCGAGTCGCCGAGGGCGTTGGCCGAGAGCTTCGCGTCGCTGCGGCCGATGATGTAATCCGGATTGACGTCTGTGAGTCCCTGGAGCTGATTGTAGATCGTGAACACGCCCGGCGGGTGGCTCGCCGTGATGAGGAGGTCCAGGTCGTCCGGCATCGCGCGGAGGTAGGTCGTGAAGGAGCTCTCGCCGAACGGGGCGACCTCCATGTGCATATTTATGTCGTCGGGGAAGATCGCGTTGATGCTCTGTTCCCAGGCGCGTCCGTAGGAGTAGTCGGCGATGATGGCGCCGACGTTCTGGAAGCCCTGGTCCTGTATGAACTGGCTCACCGCGCGGGCGTTCGTCGGGGCGGGCGCCAGGCCCATCCGGAAGTTGTAGCGCGAGTCCCGCGAGAGGAACTCCGAACTCCCGACGAACTGCGGGACGTGCGGCACCTGATTCTGCTCTGCGATCGGCGCGACGGTCAGCCCGATGTCGCTCGAAATCGGCCCGGTCAGCATCACGGCGTCCTCGGCCTCGATGAGCTCGGTCGCGAGGGTGCTGGCCTCCGCGGGGTCCAGTTGCGTGTCGCGGTCCGCGAACGCGAGATTCCGACCGAGCACGCCGCCGTTGGCGTTGATCTCCTCGCGCCGGAAGTTGAATCCGTCGACGAACTCCTGGGTCGTCTGGGCGTACGGGCCCGTATACGGCTGGAGACCGCCGATGACGATGTCGCCCTCGCCGCCGCTGCTGCCGGTGGTGGCGCCGTCGCCGCTGGTGGTCCCGCCGCCGCTATCACCGCCGCCGTCGCCGTTACCGCCCATACATCCGGCGAGCGAGCCGGCGACGACGCTGGCGCCGGTCAGTTTCAAGAAATTGCGTCGGTCTGTCGCGTCAATCCCACTGGTGTTACCAGATGACATAGAAGTTAGTGATAGTTCGGTATTACATATATCTTTCTACTGCTTTCCGGAGACGGAGGAGAAGGGCCGACGCGCTACTCGTCCGGGAGGGACTGGCGCTTGATCTTCCCGGTGGTCGTCATCGGGAGGTCCTCGACGAACTCGACCTCGCGGGGGTACTCGTACTTCGCCAAGCGGTCCTTCACGTACTCCTGGAGCTCCTCGACGAGGTCCTGGCTCGCCTCGTAGCCGTCGTCGAGCACGACGAACGCCTTCGGGATCTCGCCGCGGGTCTCGTGGGAGACGCCGGCGACGCCGACGTTCCGGACCGCCGCGTGGGTGAGCATCGCCTCCTCGATCTCCTTGGGCGCGATGCGGTACCCCGAACTGATGATGAGGTCGTCCGCGCGCGAGTGAAACCTGAAGTAGCCGTCCTCGTCGAAGGAGACGAGGTCATCGGAGAAGAGCCACCCGTCCTGGACCGTCTGCTCCGTCTTCCGGGGGAGATCGAGGTACTCGACGAACAGCATCGGATCGCCCTCGTACCGGACGGCCAGTTCGCCGATCTCGCCGGGCTCCTCGATGCGCTCGCGGGTCTCGGGGTCGAAGACGGCGACGTCGTGACCCACGGAGGGGACCCCGAAGTAACCGATCCGGTGATCGAGGCCGACCACCGGGTCGTCGGAGATGAGCCCGCCGATCTCGGTGGTGCCGTATCCCTCGAGGAACGAGGCGTTCTCGAAGGTCTCTGTCACCCACTCGATGATGTTCTCGTCGGCGGACTCGCCGCCGGTCGTGAACGACTGGACGCTCCCGAGGTCGTAGTGGCCGGCCGGGTCTTCGACCTGCATCATCATCCGAACGGCCGTCGGCGGGAGGTTCAGGTGGGTGACGCCGAACTCCTCGACGAGCTCGAACTCGACGTCGGGCTCGAAGCTCTGGCCCGAGTACCCGACGACCGGGACGCCGTAGAACAGCGCCGGCAGCACGACGCCGGGCAGCGACATAATCCAGGACCACTCGGAGACGGTCCGCAGCACCTGGCCGTCGTCGGTCCGGCCGCCCTGGAGGCTGAGGAACTGCGGGAGCTCGCCGAGCAGGTGCCGGTGGGCGTGGATCACGCCCTTCGGCTTGCCGGTCGTCCCGCTGGTGTAGATGATGAACGCCCGGTCTTCGGCGTCGGTCGCCGCCGTCTCGAAGTCCGCGGACTGCCCCTCGATCGCGTCCCAGAAGTTCACTTCGTCCTCCCGGTCGAAGTCGTCGTTGGTGACGATCAGGTCCAGGGAGTCGACGTCGTCGCGGATCTCGCGGACGGCGTCGACGGCGCCCTCGTCGACGAGGAACGCGTCGGCGCTACAGTCGTCGAGTCGGTAGCGGACGCCGTCGGTCCCGAGGAGGACCGTGAGCGGCACCGAGACGGCGCCGATCTTGAACACCGCGAGGTGACCCGCGAGCGACTCCAAGCGCTGGGTCCCGTTGATCGCGACGCAGTCGCCCGGTCCGATCCCCTGCTCGACGAGGTAGTTCGCAAAGCGGTTCGCACACCGCTGGACCTGTCGGAACGTGTAGGCCGTCTCCTCGCCGTCCGACGAGCGGTGATACAGCGCGACGCGGTTCTTCCGGGCGTCGGCCCACCGGTCGCAGACGTACTCGGCGATGTTGAACTGCTCTGGGACCTGCCACTCGAACCACTCTTCGATCTCCTCGATCGTCTCGAAATCCCGTTCGTGGTAGTAGTATTTCTCCAGTTCGCGTGGATCAGCCATCGTTATTGGCGGATTGTAATTAACTATGTTAAATATTCTGTCTGGCGGAATATCGTGGTGCGATGCCGCACGAGAGCGTTCGATATTCCCGAACGGTTCAGGGAGCGTACTGGTAATTGACCGAGACGATGTTCGCCGACTTCTGGACCTCAGCGGCGAGCTTCTCCCGGTAGTCGTCTTCGAGCAGGCGGTCGCTCGGACAGACGATGCCGAGCGACCCGATGGCGCGGCCGTCGATCGTGACCGGCGCGGCGACGGCGCCCATCCCGACCACCTGTTCGTTCCGGTCGGCGCAGTAGCCCTCCCGTCGGATCGCTTCGAGTTCCGCGGCGAGTTCGTCGGGGTCGGTGATCGTGTACTCCGTGCGCGCTTCGAGCCCCTGTGTGTCGATGATTTCCTGGATCCGCTCGTCGTCGAGGTGCGCGAGGATCACCTTGCCGCCCGCGTGGGTGTGAATCGGCGTCCGAAGCCCCGGATAGATCCCGAGCCGGAGCGAGTCGGCGCCGAACTCCGTGTGGAGGATCACGAACTCGCCGCGCTCTTCGACGTTGACGCTGGCCTGCTCGCCGGTCTCTTCGACCAGGCGTTCGAGCTCCGGCTTCGCGACGTGAAACAGCCGATTGCGGTACTTCACCTGGCCGCCGAGTTCGAGCACCTGAAACCCGAGCCGATAGGTCCCGTCGTCGTTGACGACGTAGCCCATCGTCCGCAGCGTCCGGAGGTAGTCGTGGACCGTGCTCTTCGGGAGGTCCAGTTGGCGCGCCAGCTCCGCGACGCCGACCTGCTTCTGCTGTTTGAGCACGTCCATTATCTCGAAGGCCCGACGGATGGTCTTCAGCGGGGGAGCGTCGTTGGTCATTCCTGTGTGGATGCTTGCACTCCACCGACCTAAGTACTGCGGTTATCTCGAACAATTCTCTATCTCGTAGCGAACGGACGAAAGGCGGTCGCAAACGCCGCAGATCCGTTCTTTCGAACTTTTATCATATGTGTAGTAATCGTTTCGAACGTGCAAAATCGGCGTATTCCGGGCCCTCTCTCCGATTCTGTATCTACCGAATATTGTCCGGTTTATTCGAATGACAGGTTGGTTTCCTCGGAGAGGGTCGCCGGACTCGGTGGGGTCTCCCTCGACGGGATCAGTTCGCTGCGAGTCGGGAACTGCGCGGGTGCGCTGACCCACTTGCGCGTACGACACGCATAACGGAAGTACGACTGTTATCTTCTGTTTCCGGGCCAGGAACTCCCGATTCTGTCTCCGGTCCCTCTCGCTCCCGGCGAATCGGCCTTCGACCCGAGGTAGTGGCCCCGTTCCGCGGCGCGGACCCAGTCGGCGCGCGCGACAGGGATACCCGCCGCGTCGCCGACGATAGAGAGGTCGAAACCGCCCGATAGTTCGATGATCTCGAACAGCGCCGCCGTGAACGGGTACTCAGTGTCGAGTTGTTGCACAAAGCATTTATACACAAGCGTAGTTACTCGAAATATGGCTACTTCGAAGCAATTGGCTGACTCCGCTCACTTCTCCGTCGAGAACGTGGGGGGGATCGATCGAACTGAAGTCGACATTCCGCCCGGCGTGACGGTTCTGACCGGCAAGAACGCGACCAATCGGACCTCCTTCCTCCGCTCGATTATGGGTGCGATGGGCAGCGAGCGCGTCGCCCTGAAAGGCGACGCCGACCGGGGCCGCATCGAACTCACGCTCGGCGATACGACCTACGAGCGGACCCTCAAGCGCGTCGGCGACGGCGTCCAGTTCGAGGGGGACGCCTACCTCGACGACCCCGAGGTCGCCGATCTCTTCGCGTTCCTCCTCGAAACGAACGACGCCCGCCAGGCCGCCGCTCGCGACGAGCAACTCCGGGACGTCATTATGCGGCCCGTCGACGTCGAGGCCATCCGCTCGGAAATCCACCGCCTCGAAGACGAGAAGGGCGACATCAACGACGAACTCGCCCGCATCGAATCCGAGAAGCGCGAACTTCCGGATCTGGAACGCCGACGCAACACCCTCCGCGAGAAGATCGAAGACAAGCGCGAGGAGCTCGCCGACCTCGAAGAGGACATCGACGACAGCAGCCGCGACGTCGAACAGGGCCGCAAGGAACAGGCAGAACTCGAAGACAAGCTCCAGGAGCTCCGCGAGACCCGCTCGGAGCTCGAATCCGTCCGCCGGAAGATCGAACGTCAAGAGGAGAGCATCTCCTCGCTGAAGCGCGAACGGAGCGAGCTCGAAGAGGACCTCGCAGAGCTCCCGGAGACGCCGATGGGCGACCACCGCGACCTCGAAGCCGAGATCGACCGGCTCCGTTCGAAGCGCCAGGACCTCAACACCGAGATCAACGAGCTCCGCAGTCTGATCCAGTACAACGAGGAGCGCCTCGAAGCCGAGGACTACGAACTCCTCCAGGACGGCGGCGCCGCCGCCGAGGGCGGCTCCGTCACCGACCGGCTCGTCGGCGACGACGCGGAGACCGTCGTCTGTTGGACCTGCGGCTCGTCGGTCGAGCGCGGCCAGATCGAGTCCACGATCGACCGGCTGAAGGACCTTCGGAGCGAAAAAGTCGAACAGCTCAACGAGGTCAAAAGCGACCTCGAAGCGCGGAAGGAAGAACAACGAGAGGCGACCCAAAAGCAGCGCCGCCGCACCGAGATCGAGCGCAAGATCGACGACGTCGACGACGAACTCGATCGGCGGAGCGACCAGATCGACGCGCTGAAAGACCAGCGCGAGTCGCTGACCGACGAAGTCGAGGCCCTCGAATCCGAGGTCGAGAACCTCGAATCCGCGGACTTCGACGAGATCCTCTCGCTCCACAAGGAGGCCAATCAGCTGGAGTTCGAGATCGACAGCCTCGAATCGGACCTCGACGAGGTGACCGAGGAGATCGAGTCGATCGAGGCCGACGTCGAGCGCGCAGACGACCTCCGCGAGCAGCGCGCGGAACTGGTCGACGAACTCACCGATCAGCGGACGAAGATCGACCAGATCGAAGGCGAGGCCGTCGAGTCCTTCAACGAACATATGGAGTCGATCCTCGATCTGCTGGGCTACGAGAACATCGAGCGGATCTGGATCGAACGCATCGAGGAGGGCGACGCGAGCGGCGCCCAGACCCGCTTCGAACTCCACATCGTCCGAACGACCGAAAACGGCGCGGCCTACGAGGACACGATCGACCACCTCTCGGAGAGCGAACGCGAGGTCACAGGCCTGATCTTCGCGCTCGCGGGCTATCTCGTCCACGACCTCCACGAGACGGTGCCGTTCATGCTCTTGGACTCCCTGGAAGCGATCGACTCCGATCGGATCGCCGCCCTCGTGGAGTACTTCGCGGACTACGCGGATTACCTCGTGGTCGCGCTCCTGCCCGAGGACGCCCAGGCGCTCGACGACGACTTCACCCGCGTCACCTCGATCTGATCGAGACGAACCGAACCGACTATCTTTCCCGGCCGAACACAGCATCCAATGGCAGACACGACCGACGATCGACCATCGAGCAAGGTCGCACGGCTGATCGACGAGTACGACCTCGAAGGACTCGGGGACGAACTGGAAGTGCGCTGGACCGGCGACGGCGTCGAGCGGACGAGCCTCCGCGACCTCGCGGACTACTTCAACAGGCGGATCCTGGAACAGGCGCTCATCGACGCCGGACTGAGCGCCCTCGAAAGCGACGTCGCCTCGACGTACCGGAACCTCACCGACGACGACATCAGCACCGGGGTCCGGACCGACACCCGAAACCGCCTCGAACAGAACGGCATCGACGTCGACAAACTGGAATCGGACTTCGTCAGCTATCAGGCGATCCGCTCGTACCTGACGGAGTACCGCGGCGCGGAGTATCACCACCTCACCGACGAGGAGAAGGTCGAGAAGGACCTCCAGAGCATCCAGCGGCTGATGACGCGGACGCTCTCTGTGACCGAAGAGCGGATCGAGAAGCTCCGCGAGACCGGCCGCATCGAGGCCGCCGACTTCGAGGTGCTCCTCGATCTGCAGGTGCTGTGTCAGCAGTGCGGCGAGCAGTACTCCATCGCGGAGTTCCTCGAAGAGCGCGGCTGTCAGTGTCAGAACGCGTGATCCCGTCGGCGGCCCTCACGCCTGACTGAGTTTCAATTTCAGTTCGTTCGCGGCACCGAGGATTTGATCCACGATGCCGTCTTCCAGCTGGTGATCGGTCAGGCGGTTCGCCGGCCCGACGATGCTGATCGCGCCGACGACCTCGCCGTCGACGATGATGGCTTTGCCGACCACACGCGCCCCCTCGACGTTCGTAGAGCAGGAATGGAGTGTTTTCATCGACAAAATCCGGGAGTTCAATGTGGTCTGCAAGACGGAACTCGCAGCCAATAATCCGGCCCGAAGCTCTCAAACCGACGTACAGAGCCCAGATACGGTGTCGTGGGATTCAACTGACGAAGCCAAAGTTCGATAACAAAGGTACGAATGTTATTTCTTTTGGCCGTGGTCCGCTCCGGGTCGTACGACGTCTAGTTCACGGATGCTGTTCCGCTTTTGAATCCCGAAAATTAGACGATTGTTTCCGTATAGAAAACCCAAACCCTACTATATTTTAATACAAAATGTGCCGATATAGGACGTTAATACGTCTACATCTTCGCCTGCTGGGCAAACATATTCATTTATCACGTTACGATCCGTATCTATATTTATATGCTAAATAGTACTAGATTTTGATGAATTTGAATCATAAGTAATTAATCGATATTTTGAGCACCAATAGTGACGATAGTGGAAGGCCAACAGTATGACCGGATTCGTCGATTCCCATTTTCAAATAGAAAATCACTTTTCGGATCGAGCCGAACGTCCAGAACCGCGTCCTGGCCTCCGTCGACGGCCGCGACGGCCGTTTCCAGCGCGTTGTGGAGGGAATCGAGATCGTCGACCCGGCGGGTGTGTGCGTCGCTGATCGTCGCGATGCGCAAGAGGTCGACCGTCTCGCCGTAGTCGCCCTCGGGGACGCCCTGGGCCGCGGCCGCGCCCGTTTCGTGTTGCTTCCGGGTGGCCCGCCGGACGGCCTCCCAGCCGTCGTTGTGGTAGATCACGCTCAGGGTCGGCGCGTCGGCGTTGTTCGCCGCGAGGACGCTCACGGCGGGGTTGCTGAACAGGTAGCCGCCGTCGCCGACGAGGGAGACGACCCGCGCTTCGGGGTCGGCGAGCTTCGCGCCGATCCCGCCCGGGACCGCCCAGCCGAGGCCGTCGGAGCGCGGCGGTCGGGTCGGCCAGCACCGTCTCGTCGATCTCGAAGGGCCAGTGCGGGTAGGTCCCCTTCCCGGGATCGGTGTCGATCTGGACGACGTCGAGACCCGCGGGGATCTCGACCCGGGAGGGCACCCAGGGGACACCGGACTCGGCGACGACCAACAGGTCGCACTCCCGGACGGGCCCGCTCGGGTCGTAGCCGACGTGGAGTTCGTGATCCCGCGGGAAGCAGAGGACCTGCGGGACGTGCTCGACGACGCCCGCGCCGACCGCCTCCGCGAAGTCCACGAGCGCGTCGAGGTCGGGGTCGCCGGTCGGTGCCACGCCGTTGCTCGTGACGACGAGCGGCCGCTCTGCCGCCCGGAGTCGCTCCTCGATCGGCGCCAGCGCTGCGTCGTCCGGCGCGGCCGGTCGGGTCTTCCGGACCGGTCGGACGTCGGCGTCGCTGTCGTCCGAACCACCGGCACCGGCGGGATCGGGGGCTTCGAGCGCCTCGCGCGCGGCGGTGAGGTACGCCGGCCCGGACGGCGTCCCGACGGTCCGGGAGAGCGCGCGCCGGATCGTCTCGCGGGGATCCGCGGGGACGCGGTACTCGCCCGTCCAGCGGCAGTACTCCTCGACGATCGAGGTCTGATCGAACACGTCCTGGGCGTAGTGGATGGGGTTGTCCCGCGAGCCGGGATAGCCCGCGTCGGAGACCGGCGAGAGCCCGGCGACGACGAGCACGGTTGCGTTCGCGCGGTGGGCGTTGTGCATCGCGGCGCCGAGGTTCTGCGTGCCGACGTCGACGTGGACCAGGACCGCCTGCGGCTCGCCGGTCGCGACGGCGTACCCGTGCGCCGCCGACAGCGCAACGAACTCGTGGGGGCAGACGACGATCTCGCGGAGCGCCTCTCCCTCCTCGCACAGTCGGGCTTGGGCCTCGATGAAGGGCGTGTGGTCGGTGCCGAAGTTGGCGAAGACGTACTCCACGCCGCACTCGGCGAGCGACAGGAGCATCGATTCGGCGACGGTGCGGTCCGCGGATCGGTCGGGCGAATGTGGGGGAAGCATAGGCGTGAGACGTTCCTGCGTGGGACGTGTGTGTCCGGATATATCGTCGACAGCAACCACCATAATAAACGTTCGTGTCGGGCGGATGCGGAGGCGAATCGATCCCGCCGGACCCAACACCTATACCCCTGATCGCCGTTGGGTGGCCCGTGCAAGCACGGGACGGCGGCGACACGGGAGGCGGTTGCTAATGGCGGCAGTCGGCCGACCGTCCCTTTCGCCGTCCGCCCTCTCGGTCCCGATCGGGATCGCCGCCGCGGTCGGAGTTCGGGCGATGGCGCCGTTCGATCCGGCGGGTGCGACGATGCTCGCGATCACGACGCTCTGCATCGCGCTGTGGATCGGCAACGTCGTCTCGCCCGCCTACACCGGCGTCGTCTGCCTGGGGCTGCTCGGACTGGCGTTCTCACTGGAGCTGGCGCTCGTCGGCTTCCGCTCGCCGGCGATCTGGCTGATCGCCTTCGGGCTCGTGATGGGCGAGGCGACGCGGCGGAGCGGGCTGGCGGAGTGGGCGAGCGGCCGGGTCGTCCACCGGCTCACGCCCCCCGCGGCCGCCGAGGCGCCGGTCCGGACGTACCGGCGGCTGCTCTTCGGCCTCTCGACGGCCGGGCTGTTCCTGGTGCTCGTGATCCCCGCCGGGATCGTCCGCGTGCTGGTGCTGGCGCCCGTGGCGCTCGAAGTCGGCGAGCGGTTCGACTCCCGGGCGGCCTCCCTGGGGCTCTTCTTCGGGCCGGTGCTCGTCACCTACCTCGGGACCGTCGCGGTGCTCACCGGCGGCGCGCCGAACATCGTCGTCCTCGGCATCTTCGAGTCGATCACCGGCGCGTCGATCGCGTGGACCGAGTGGTTCGCGCTCCTGTTTCCGGTGATGGGCGTCGGGCGCCTGCTCGTCATCGTCGGCGTCGCGTACGCGCTCTATCGGCCGACGGGCGAGACGGGGTTCGAGCCGCCGGAGCGGGACGCGCGGGCGATGGACCGTCGTGAACGCCGGATGCTCGTCTTCCTGCTCGCGGGGGTGGCCGTGTGGGTGACAGACGCGTTCCACGGCCTGCACCCCGTCTACGGCGCGATGCTGGTCACGCTGTTGGCGTGCCTGCCGGGCGTCGGGATCGTCGACTTCGAGGCGGCCGTCGGCGAGGTCGACTTCTCGATCCTCTTTTTCATCGCCGCCGTGCTCGCGATCGGCGAGGGGATGACGCGGACGAGCGTCGCCGCGGTGATGGCCGAGCGTCTCCTGGCGGTCGTGCCGACCGGCGCGCCGTTGGTCGTCGTCCTCGGCATCGTCTTCGCGCTCACGGTGCTCCTCTTGTTCGTCATCAGCGGCCTGGCGGCGGCGAGCGTCGTCACGTCGGTCGTCGTCGCCTTCGCCGGCAACGCCGGGCTCCCCGTCGTGCCGGTGACGCTGACCGAGGCCGTCGCGCTCCAGATGCCGTTCTTCCCCTACCAGTCGGCCGTGCTCGTCGTCATCCTCGCGTACGACATCGTCGAGACGCGGGAGCTGATCCGCGTCGTCGCCGCGGTCACGATCGCGACCATCGTCTTCCTGGTCCCGATCCAGCTCGGCGTCCTGGCGGCCTTCGGGTGATGCGCCGGCGGTTCGCCGCCCTGCGAATAGTTTTTGTATCGGGTCGCGCATCATTGTAGTATGCTACACGCGCGCGGTTCGCTGCTGACGATCGATGTGGGGGCTCGGGAGACCGAGACCGCAGACATCGACGACGAACTCGAATCGTTCATCGGGGGCCGAGGGGTGTCGACGAAGCTGGCGCACGACCGGATCCCGTTCGACGCCGACCCGTTCGGCCCGGAGAACCGGCTCTACCTCGCGTCGGGGCCGCTCCAGCAGTCGGACATAAGCTTCACCGGCCGGATGAACCTCACCGGGCTCTCGCAGCTGACCGACGGCCTCCTCTCTTCGAACGCCGGCGGCTACCTCTCGCGGAACTTCATCGGCACGGGCCACTCGGTCGTGGAGGTCGCGGGCGAGAGCGACGACCTGCTGGCGATCCACGTCACCGACGAGGGCGTCGAGTTCGAGGAAGTGCCCGAGCTGGCCGGCGCGACCGTCCCCGAGGTCACAGACGAGATGAACGACCGCCACGGGCTCGAAAGCGAGAACCTCGTGACGATCGGCCCGGCCGGCGAGAACCTCGTCCGGTTCGCGTCGGCGATGACCTACGACGAGCGCGCGTTCGGGCGCGGCGGCCTCGGCGCCGTGATGGGCGCGAAGAACGTCAAGTGCATCTCCTTCCAGGGCGACTCCCCCCCGGAGATCGAGATGCCGAACGAGGACGTCCAGATGGACGTCCACCGGCAGGCCGCCACCAGCGACGACATCTTCCGGCGGCAGGGGACGACCCACCTCGTCCAGGTCCTCAACGACAACTTCGGGCTCCCGACGCGGTACTACTCCGAACTCTCTTTCGAGAACGCCGAGAAGATCAACGGCGACCGCGTCGAGGAGAAGAAGTACAAGAAGGCGGCCTGTTCGGTCTGTGCGTTCGCCTGCAAGCTCCCCACCCGCGACGACGCGAGCGGCCTCGAAACCGAGGGGCCGGAGTTCGAGACCATTATGGCCTTCGGGAGCAACTCCGGCGTCGACGACATCGTCGACATCATGAAGTCGAACGATATGTGCGACGACCTCGGGATGGACACCATCTCCTGCGGTAACACCATCGCCGCGTACCTCGCCAGCGAGGACGAGTTCGGAAACGTAGAGCTGATCCACGAGCTCGTCGAGAAGATCGCCCACCGCGAGGGCATCGGCGACACGCTCGCCGAGGGGATCGAGCGGGTCCACGAGGACCTCGGGGTCGAAAACTGGACCGTCAAGGGGATGGACTTCGCCGCCCACGAGGGCCGCGTCGTCCACGGCCAGGGGCTCTCCTACGCCGTCTCGAACCGCGGCGCCGACCATATGTACTCGACGACGATGATCGACGAGTACAACGACGTCATCCCCGCGGAGGGCACCGCCGGCAAGTCCGAGCACATCATCGACAACGAGAACCGCAACGCGATCCGCGACAGCGCCGTGGTCTGTCAGTTCGGCATCGGCCGGATCATCGAAGCGGAGATCTTCGAGGCGCTGTTCGACGAGGACTACGAGGACCTGCTTTCGGTCGGCGACCGCATCGTGAACCTCGAACGCCACTTCGCCAATCAGCGCGGCCGCGACATCGAGGACGACCGCCTCCCGTACGACCTCCCGGACCTCGAATCCTCGATCCAGGAGTACTACGAGGCCCGCGGCTGGAGCGACGACGGCGTCGTCCCCGAGACCCTCGTCGCGGACTTCGCACAGGCCGCCGACGACTGAGCGGCGTCCACGAGATCTTTTTCGCGCCTGATTCGGAACGGAGCACGCGCCGTCGACCGATCCCCCCGGGCGATCGTCCCGTACCGCTTAGAAAGAAGTATATAACCGTACCGCTAAGCGGGTAACAGTATGGCAGAACTTGCCAAGCTCGGACACATCGCGTTCGAGACGCCGGACCTCGAGGAGTCGCTTTGGTTCTTCCGTGACCTGATGGGGATGAAAGTCGTCGAGCGCGACGACGACACGGCGTATCTCTGCGGGCTCCGGGACTACGAGCACCACACGATGAGCCTGACCGAAGGCGAGCGGGGCGCCGTCGACCACATCGGGCTCCGGGCGAAGAACCCCGAGTCCGTCGAGGAGTTCGCCGAGCGCTTCGAGGAACTGGGGATGGACGTCACCTGGACCGACGGCAGCCACGAGGCCGGCATCGGCGAGTCGATCCAGTTCGAGTTCCCCGCGGGCCACCGCTTCGAGATCTACTACGAGATGGACAAGCCAGACATCGACGGGAAGCAGCGCTCGAACATCCCGATGCGGCGGTACAGCCCCGAGTACGCCAACCGGGTGTACCCCCAGCGGATCGATCACGCCCACGTCCAGGACGGCTCGCCGGAGTCGACCTCCGAGCTCTTCGAAGAGGAGTTCGGGATGGGCCTCAACGAGGTCTTCAAGTCCGCCGACGGCACGACGTGGGGCTGGTGGCACGCCACGACGCCGCTGCCGCACGACCTCGCGGTCCACCGCCTCGAAGACGACACACGCGAGTTCCACCACATCGCCTACCACCTCGACCACCTCCAGGACCTGTGGGACGCCGCCGACATCCTCTCGGAGAACAACGTCGAGATCGACGGCGGCCCGGGCAAGCACGCGATCACGAACGCGAACTACCTCTACGTCAAGGACCCCGCCAGCGGCATCCGCCTGGAGCTGTTCGCCGGTCCGGGCTACCTGAACTTCGAGCCCGACTGGGAGACCGTCGTCTGGGAGGAGAGCATCGGCTCCGAGTCGGACCACCAGTGGTTCGGCACGCAGTACGAGATGGACGGCATCCCGTATACGGAATAGGACAAGAGGGAGTCGCTTTTCGCGCTACTCGCTCAGGCGGGCGTTGACCGTCCCGATCGAGGTGAACTCGACGGAGATGACGTCGCCGGGGGCGAGGTCGACCGCGGGCGTCAGCGACCCGCTGAGGACGAGGTGGCCGGCCTCGATCGTCTCGTCGAGGTCGTCGAGGGTGTTCGCGAGCCACGCGACAGAGCGCGCGGGGTGATCGAGGACCGCCGCGCCGACGCCAGAGGATTCGAGCGTGCCGTTCTTGTAGAGCTTCACGCCCTCAAGCGAGAGGTCGTTGTCGGGGATCGAAGTCCGCTCGCCCGCGGCGTACAGCGCCGAGGAGGCGTTGTCGGCGATGGTGTCTTCGATCCGGATGTCCCAGTCGCGGACGCGGCTGTCGATGACCTCGACGACGGGGAGGACCGACCCGGTGGCGTCGAGCACGTCCAGGTACGTCACGGGCGGTTCGAGCGGCTTCTCCAACACGAATCCGATCTCGGGCTCGACCCGCGGCTGGATCAGGTCATCGCCGGGGATCTCCCGCCCCTCGACGAACATCGTATCGAGGAGGCGGCCGAAGTCGGGTTCGTCGACGCCGAGCTGCTCTTGGATGCCGTCGCTCGTCAGGCCGATCTTGTGGCCGACGATCTCGGCGCCGTCGTCGAGGCGGCGGTCGATCAGGCGCGTCTGGACGTCGTAGGCGTCCGCCATCGAGAGGTCGTGGTCGGCGGTGAGCCGGTCGATCGGCGACTGCTCGCGCAGCGCCTGGTAGAGCGCTTCTGCCAACTCCTCGCGTGTGTCTTCCGAGACCATACCTTCGCTTCCCCGTCGGGCGTCAAATAGGTTGGTGTCCGACCTCCGCGTGGGCGGGCGAGAGCGTACGTCCCATCGCCGACGATTCCCCTGAATTTATGTCGCCGCCCGCGTCCCTTCCGGTATGGACGTCATCCACAGCGCGATCTGGGTATCGGACGTCGAGGAGACGCTCGACTTCTACGTCGGGGCTCTGGGACTGGAGAAGACGAACGAGTTCGTCGGCGGCGACGACGCCACGAACGTCTACGTCCGCGGCGAGAGCGACACCGAGATCCAGTTCAAGCACAAGGAGGGCCACGACCTCGGCGAGCCGCAGACCGCGCGGTTCGACCACCTCGCGATCGAGGTCTCCGACACCGACGCCGAGGTCGAACGCCTCCAGAAGGAGACCGACACGGAGCTGCTCCGCGGCCCGCTCGACTCCACGGGCGCGAGCGCTCGCGTCGCCTTCATCACCGACCCCGACGGTCACGTGATCGAACTGGTCGAGCCGCGGGACGACCTGTAGCCGATCGAGAGAAAAAACCGAACCGGTTTCTCCGAATCAGTCGTCGCCGGCGGCTTCCGCGGCGGCGCCGCTTTCGTCCGCCAGCCGCGAGGCGACGTCGGTGATGAGGTCTTCCTGCCCGCCGACGACTTCCATGTCGCCGAGTTCGATCAGGATCTCGCGGGGGTCGAGGTCGTACTTCTCGGCCGCGCGGCGGGTGTGCCGCAGGAACGAGGAGTACACGCCCGCGTACCCGAGGATGAGCGAGTCGTTGTCGAGTTCGGGCATCTCGTCGTCGTCGATCATCGGCACGAGGACGTCCTCGGCGGCGTCCATCACGCCGAAGAAGTCGGGGTTGATGTCGTAGCCGGCTTTCTTCAGCACGCCGACGAGCACCTCGATCTGAGCGTTGCCGGAGCCGGCGCCGAGGCCGCGGAGACAGCCGTCGACCGTCGTCGCGCCCTCGTCGAGCGCCGCCAGGGTGTTGCCGATGCCGAGGCCGAGGTTGTTGTGCGCGTGGAAGCCGACCTCGATGTCGAGTTCCTCCGTGAGGAGGCCGACGCGGTCGCGGACGTCCTGCGGCAGGAGCGCGCCCGCGGAGTCCATCACGTAGACGGCGTCGGCGCCGTACTCCTCCATCAGTTGCGCCTCTTCGAGGACGCGCTCGGGCTCGGCCATGTGCGAGAGCATCAGCAGGCCGTTCGCCTCCAGCCCGCGGTCTTTGACCTTGGTGAAGTGGTCCTCGGAGATGTCGGCCTCGGTGACGTGGGTCGCGATCCGGCACATGTCGGCGCCGCGGTCGATCGCCATGTCGATCTCTTCGACCGTGCCGATTCCGGGCAGCATCAGCACCGACAGTCGCGTGTCGTCGAGTTCGGGTGCGACGGCGTCGAGGTACTCCTCGGTGGTGGCCGCAGAGAAGCCGTAGTTGATCGAGGAGCCGCCCATTCCGTCGCCGTGGGAGACCTCGACGACGTCCATCTCGGCGGCCTCCAGGGCCGCGGCGACGTCGGCCATCTCCTCGGGCGTGAACTGGTGGTCGACGGCGTGCATCCCGTCGCGGAGGGTCATATCGACCAGACGGACGTCGGCGTCAGTCATCGCCGACACCTCCGGCGACGTCCGCTTCGACCGATTGTGCTGCGACGCGCTCCGCCGTGCCGAGTGCTGCGCTGGTCATAATGTCGAGGTTGCCCGCGTAGGGCGGGAGGTGCTGGCCCTCGCCCTCGACTTCGATCATCGTGGTGAGGATGACCGAGTCGCCGAGGTCGAAGGCGACGTCGTCCTGGTCTTTGACTGTCGGTTCGAGCGTGATCTCGTAGCCGGGGACGTCCGAGCGGACCGCCTCGGCGACGTCGTCGACGGAGTCGCGTACCTCGTCGACGTCGGTGCTGCCGTCCACCATCGTGTAGACGGTGTTCCGCATCATGATCGGCGGCTCAGCCGGATTGAGCGTGATGATTGCCTTGCCCTCGTCGGCGCCGCCGACCTCCTCCAGCCCGGCCGCGGTCGTCTGGGTGAACTTGTCGATGTTCTTTCGGGTCCCCGGGCCGGCGCTCTTCGAGGCGATGTGGGAGGTCATCTCCGCGTACTCGACCCTCGCGACGCGGTCGACCGCGTGGACGATCGGGATCGTCGCCTGGCCGCCGCAGGTGACCATGTTCACGTTCTCGTGGCCGCCCGCGACGACCCCGTCGACGTTGACGACCGGGACGGTGTAGGGACCGACGGCCGCCGGCGTGAGGTCGACCGCGAAGAGGTCGAGTTCGTCGTAGACCGGCGCGTGCTGCTCGTGGATGCTCGCGCTCGTGGCCTCGAAGACGAGGTCGATCTCGTCGGCGTGCTCTTTGATGCTGTCGATGCCCTCGGTCCCGACGTCGACGCCCTCGTCGACGGCGGCCTGCAACCCCTCGCTCTCCTCGACCGGGAAGATCCCGACCATCCGCTGGAGGTCGATGTTCTCCCCCCGATCGAGGATCTTGTACATCAGGTCGGTCCCGATGTTACCCGGACCGACGATCGCTGCGTCTAACGACATACAGGTCGGTACGAAAGTGACGTACAAATAACTTCGCCTACGGGACGGCGCTCCGGTCGGCCGGGAGTGGTATTCCCGACGATCTCAGCGGCTGTGACGCCGAATAGACGGAGGCGAGAAACGAGATTTACTCCGAGCCGAGTCGTGGAGCGGCGGGCCCGAACGGGGAGAGGGAGAGGGGAACGGGAACAGGAACGGAGAACGGAAATGGGGACGGGCACGGGGACGGCGGCCTGCCCCGCCCTTCGAGACCTCAGAACAGGTACTCGCGGGGCTCGCGCTGGACCGAAGTCCACTTGACCTCGGTGAACTCGTCGATGATCCACTCGCCGTTGTAGCGGCCCATCCCCGAGTCCTTCATCCCGCCGAAGGGAACGTGCGGCTCGACGTTGACCGTCTGGTCGTTGACGTGGACCATCCCGGCGTCGATCTGGTCGGCGACGTCGCGGGCGCGGCCGCGGTCCTCGGAGTGGACGGAGGCCGCGAGGCCGTACTCGGTGGCGTTGGCGAGCTCGACCGCCTCCTCGTCGTCCGAGAAGGGGATGACGGGCGCGATGGGGCCGAAGTGCTCGTTGCACGCGGCCGCCATATCGTTCGTCGCATCAGAGAGGACCGTCGGCTCGACGAAGAGGTCCTCGTAGTCGCCGCCGGCTTCGAGGGTCGCGCCCTGGTCGAGGGTCTGCTCGACGTACTCGATCATCTCGTCGCGCTGGGCCTCGTTGATGATCGGCCCGATGACGACGTCGTCGTCGGTCGGATCGCCGATCTCCAACTCCGCGGCGCGCTCGGCGAGGCGCTCGACGTACTCGTCGTAGATCGACTCGTGTACGAGGTGGCGGTTGATCGAGATGCAGACTTGGCCCTGGTTCCAGAAGGAGCCGAAGGTCCCGGCGGCGACCGCTTGGTCGAGGTCGGCGTCCTCCAGCACGACGTGGGGGTTGTTGCCGCCGAGTTCGAGCGCGGGGAACGCGAAGTGGTCGACGGCGTTCCGGCCGACGAGCTGGCCGACGGGCGTCGAGCCCGTGAAGGCGATGACGTCGCTGTCGGGGTGGGCGGCGACCCGGTCGCCGGCCTCCGAGCCCTTGCCGGTGACGACGTTGAGGACGCCGTCGGGGAGGCCGGCCTCCTCGAAGAGCCGCGCCAGGAGCAGGCCGCCGGAGATCGACGTCTCGCGGGCGGGCTTGAGCACGACGCTGTTGCCGAGGGCGATCGCGGGCGCGACCGCGCGGATCGAGAGCTTCAGCGGGACGTTCCACGGCGAGATCACGCCGACGACGCCGACGGGCTCCTTCTGGATGATGTTCTCCTTGCCGGGGATCTTCGATTGGTTGTGGCCGCCGGAGGCGCGGAACGCGAAGGACGCGGCGTCGTGGACGAAGGTGACCGTCCCGCCGTGTTCGATGTCCTGTCGGGGCTTGGCGGCGCCGCTTTCGACCGCCAGGATCTCGCGGATCTCCGCCTCGTACTCGTCGATGAGGTCGGCGACGCGCCGGACGACCGCCGCGCGCTCGTCGGGGGTTACCTGCTCCCACTCCTCTTGGGCCGAGACCGCGGCCTCGTAGGCGCGGTCGACGTCCTCGGCCGTCGCCGCGGGGACCTCGGTGACCTTCTCGCCGGTCGCGGGGTTCGTCACGTCCAGTCGGTCTCTGTCTCCGGGCGACTCCCACTCGCCGTCGATGTAGAGGGCGTTCCAGAACGCGTCGATTGAGATGTCCTGGGATAGCTCGGCTTCTGACATACGCCCAAATCAACGGTTCCCGGGAGTAAAATGGTGTCGCTGTCGGAATCCCGGACGTATTATAATAATCAGGACGAACGTAATCGGGAGTAGTTTCATCACCCCAATCGACTCGTGAGGGCATTTCGACCGGACGGAGACGCACGCGCACCCGTTGTCGAAAGTATAATGAGTACACCACCGAACGTAGCGAGTGTATGCCACTCAGTCAGGACGAAATCGACAGCCTCGCGACGCGGCTCTACGACGCCTACGACGAGAAGGAGCCGATCCCGCCGCTGAGCGACGACACCGAGATCACCACCGAGGAGGCGTATCAGATCCAGTTCGAGGTGTTCGACCGACTCAGCGCCGGCGGCCGCGAGGAGGTCGTCGGTCACAAGCTCGGCCTCGTCAGCGAGGCCAAGCAGGAACAGCTCGGCATCCCGGAGCCGATCTTCGGCTACGTCGCCCACGAGACCGTACTGGAGAACGAGCCCGTCGTCGTCGACGAGATGATCTCGCCGCGGATCGAGGCCGAGATCGGCTTCGTCCTCGACGAGGACCTCGAACCGCCGGTCTCGACGATGGACATCCTGGCCGCGACGCGCGCTGTCGTCCCCGTCGTGGAGATCCTGGAGAGCCGCTTCCAGGGCTGGTCGATCCCCTCCGCGCAGGACGTGATCGCAGACCTCACCTCCGCGGGCAAGGTCATCGTCGGCGAACAGCACCGCGACGTCACCGATCTCGACCTGAAAATGGAGGGCGTCGCGGTCTCGGTCAACGGCGAGGTCGAAGCGACGGGCCTCGGCGCGGACATCATGGGCAACCCCGCCCGCCCGGTCGCGTGGCTGGCCGACCGCCTCGACGACGTCGACGACCACCTCCGCGAGGGCGAGCTCGTGATGAGCGGCGGGATCACGGCCGCGATCGATATGGAGCCCGGCGACCTCTACAGCATCGAGTTCACCAACCTCGGCACGATGGAAGTCCGCGCGGAGTAACCGCGGCCCGCCTTCGGAGAACGTTTCCACATAGAAAATCCGCGCTCGCGGGGGGCCGATATTTTCCCGACGGTTCGGGCGAAAAGCGGGCTGGGATCAGGTTCGTAACAGCCGTACGCCTGTTCTAATCGGGGGAAATTTCTCGGGGTCGTTCTATATGTGAAAACCGATCGGAGTCAGTCGATCAGATCGTAGAGGTTCCCGGCGAAGATGTCCGCTCGCACGCCGTCGTCGACGTCCATCTCCTCGACCGCGTCGATGGTGACCTCGATCGTCCGCCGGCCGCGCTCGGGGCTGAAGGGGTAGTCGGTCCCGAAGACGACGTTGCCGTCGTCGAAGAACGACGCCGCACACTCCAGGGCGGGCGTCGAGCCCGAGACGGCCGCATCGGCGTTGAACGTCTTGAAGTACTCCTCGGCGGGCCGGGAGAGCGGCGCGCTGTTCTCGTGGAACTCGGGGTAGTTCTCGGGGTAGGCCTGCCGCTGCTGGTAGAACATCTCGATGCGGCTGCCGTAGAAGGGGACCATCCCGCCGCCGTGGTGGGAGACGATCTCCAGGTCGGGGTACTCCTCCATCACGCCGCCGAAGACCAATCTGGAGAGGGCGAGCGTCGTGTCGAACGGCCACCCGAAGAGGCGGTGCTCCATATACTCGGAGGCCCAGTCGTACCACTCCCACAGCTGGGGGTGGATCCACAGCGGCGTGTCGGTGGCTTCTGCCTCCTCGAAGAGCGGCCAGAACGTCTCGTGGTCGAGCGGCTTGCCGTCGATGTTCGAGAAGATCTGGACCCCCTGCATATCGAGGTCGTCGACGCAGCGCTCGAACTCGGTCATAAATTCCCCGCTCACCTTCGGCAGCGTCGCGACCGGGATGAAGTCGTCGGGGTGCTCGTCGGCGAGCCGGCGGACCTCGTCGTTGGCGAGCTTCGTGATCTCCAGGGCGAGGTCGTGGTCCATCCCCTGGAACAACGTGGGGAGAGCGAGCGTGATGACCTGCTTGTCGACGCCGTAGTCGTCCATGTCTTGCTTCCGCTGCTCGACGTCCCAGAGGAACTCGGGGCGGCCCGAGAGCCCCTGGAATCCGAAGCGGTCGGTCAGCTCCTCGAAGAAGTGCTCCGTCAGGATGTGGGTGTACCCGTCGACGATTTCCGGCATACGTGGGTACTACGCCGGACCGAGGTGATAATTGTTCTCACTGACGTTGGCGAACCGATCCCAGAGACTTGGCGCTACTGTCGGGCGTACTTGATGTCGAGCGCGAGCTCGTGGGCGGTGCTCTCGACCTCGGCGGTGATGTCGTCGTCGAAGCCGGCGTTCCCCAGGCGCTTCGTCGGCGCGGAGATGCTGATCGCGCCCAGCACCTCGCCGCCGAGCTTCACCGGCGCGCCGATGCAGGTGAGGCCCTCGGTTCGCTCCTCGTCGTCGGTCGCGTAGCCGCGCTCCCGGATCTCGTCGAGCTCTGCGAACAGCTCCTCGCGGTCGGTGATCGTGTTCTCCGTGGCCTCCGGGAGGCCCCACTGGTCGATGATCTCCTCGACGCGCTCGCGCGGGAGCGACGCGAGGATGGCCTTCCCGATCCCGACGTTGTGGAGGCGGAGGCGGAAGCCGACGTGGGTGTCGAGGTTGACGGCGTAGCGACCGCGGGACTGATAGAGGTAGACCGCCCGGCCGTTCTCCTCGGTCGCGAGGTTCGCCAGCATTCCGGTGTCGTCGGCGAGCTGGTCGATCTTCGCCCGGCCGTGTCGGTACAGCGGCGAGCGGCTACGGACGTGTCCCCCGAGCGAGAGGAATTTGAGGCTGAGCGCGTACTCGTCGCCGTGCTTTTCGACGTAGCCGTGCTCCCGAAGCGTGCTGAGGTGGTTGTGGATCCCGCTTTTGCTCATATCGAGCCGCTCTTCGAGTTCGCTCAGGCGGAACCCGTCGTCGGTGTCGAGGACCTCGATCAGTTCGAGGGTCTTCTCGGTCGTCCTGACGGGATGGTTCGCCTTCTTCGTCATACGTACCCGAAGAACGGGGAGGTACATACATTTTCGGTATGAAAACTATTGGCCGGATATCGCATATTGTTAAAACTGATTAGAGTTTTAATTTTTATTTCTCAGCAATCGGCTTTATTTGGGGTTTTGACGCGATTTTATCCCTAATATATTGTCCATATTAAAACTATATAGCTATTTGAATTTTGATTGACTTAATCATCGGCCACCGATGATCGCGCTCGCAACGCGCCGAATCGGTGAGGCCTCCAGCAACTATAACCACGCCGCGGTTCTGCGGTTTAGTATGAGCGAAGCCAATCCGTTCGAGAGCCTCCAGGAGCAGGTCGACGACGCGGCGGCGTATCTCGACGTCAACGAGGACGTCATCGGCCGGCTGAAGCACCCCGAGCGCGTCCTGGAGTTGACTCTCTCCGTCGAGTTGGACGACGGCACCTTAGAGCAGTTCAGGGCCTTCCGCTCGCAGTTCAACGGGGACCGCGGCCCGTACAAGGGCGGCATCCGCTACCACCCGAACGTCACCCGCGACGAGGTCAAGGCGCTCTCGGGGTGGATGGCCTACAAGTGCGCCGTGGTCGACATCCCCTACGGTGGCGGGAAGGGCGGTATAGTCGTCGATCCCAGCGAGTACTCGACCGCGGAGCTCGAACGGCTCACGCGCTCGTATGCGACCGAACTCCGCCCGTTCGTCGGTCCCGAGCGCGACATCCCCGCGCCGGACGTCAACACCGGCCAGCGCGAGATGAACTGGTTCAAGGACACCTACGAGACGCTCGAACGGACCACGGCGCCGGGCGTGATCACCGGCAAGGCCAAGTCCTCCGGCGGGAGCGCGGGCCGCATCGAGGCGACCGGGCGCTCCGTGATGCTCGCCGCGCGCGAGGTGTTCGACTACCTCGGCACCGACATCGAGGGCGCCACCGTCGCCGTCCAGGGCTTCGGGAACGCCGGCTCGGTCGCCGCGAAACTCATCGACGACCTCGGCGCGTCCGTCGTCGCGGTCTCGGACTCCTCGGGCGCGATCTACGACCCGGACGGGGTCGACCCCCGCGCGGTGAAGTCCCACAAGGCCGAGACCGGCTCGGTCTCCGACTACGGGGACGCCGAGGCCAAGACGAACGAGGAACTTCTCACGCTCGACGTCGACCTCCTGGTGCCCGCCGCCCTGGAGAACGCCATCGACGGCGACCTCGCCCGCGACGTCCGGGCGGACGTGATCGTCGAGGCCGCGAACGGGCCGCTGACGCCCGACGCCGACGACGTCCTCACCGAGCGCGACGTCCGCGTCGTGCCCGACATCCTCGCGAACGCCGGCGGCGTGACGGTCTCGTACTTCGAGTGGGTGCAGAACCGCCAGCGCTTCCCCTGGACCGAAGCGCGGGTGAACGACGAGCTCGAATCCGTCATCACGAGCGCCTTCGACGAACTCGTCGACGCCTTCGAGTCCCACGACGTCCCGAACCTCCGGACGGCGGCCTACGTGGTCGCCATCCGGCGGATCGTCGAGTCGTACCGCGAGGGCGGCAACTGGCCCTGAGCCCGTCAGGCGTGTTCCCGCGTTCCACACCCGGAGCGACCCGAGCGATTCAAGTCCGTACCCCGCGGGCACGTATACGATGCGTCAGGACCACCTCATCTCCGCGACCCAGCTGTCGCGGGCCGACATCGAGGCGGTGCTCGACCGCGCGGCGGAGTTCGACGCCGACGTCGGCGCCTGGCAGGGGCGGCGCGACGGCACGGTCCTCGGGCTCTGCTTCTTCGAGCCCAGCACCCGCACGCGGATGAGTTTCGACACGGCGATGAAGCGACTCGGGGGGCGGACGATCGATATGGGTTCTGTCGAGTCCTCGTCGGTGAAGAAGGGCGAGACGCTCGCGGACACCGTCCGCGTCATCGAGGGCTACGCCGACGCGCTCGTGCTCCGGCACCCCTCTGAGGGCGCGGCCAAGATGGCCACGGAGTTCGTCGACGTGCCGCTCGTCAACGCCGGCGACGGCGCGGGCCAGCACCCGACCCAGACCCTCCTCGACCTCTACACGATGCGGGAGAACGCCGGCCTCGACGACGTCACCGTGGGGATCATGGGCGACCTGAAGTACGGCCGGACCGTCCACTCGCTGGCCGCGGCGCTGACGAACTTCGACGTGCGCCAGCACTTCGTCAGCCCCGAGAGCCTCCGGCTCCCCCGGAGCGTCCGCTACGACCTCCACGAGTCGGGCGCGCAGGTGCGGGAACACACCGACCTCGACGAGGTGCTCGCGGACCTGGACGTCCTCTACGTCACGCGGATCCAGCGCGAGCGCTTCCCCGACGAGAACGAGTACCGAAAAGTCGCCGGCGAGTACCAGATCGACACCGACGACCTCGACGCCGCGAAGGACTCGCTGACGGTGATGCACCCGCTGCCGCGCGTCGACGAGATCGCGCCCGAGGTCGACGAGACCGATCACGCGAAGTACTTCGAGCAGGCCCACAACGGCGTCCCCGTCCGGATGGCGCTGCTGGATATGCTGCTCGAAAACGCCGAGGGGGGGAGCCAATGAACGACACCGACGACAGCGACCGCGAGCTCCGCGTCTCGAAGATCCGCAACGGGACGGTGATCGACCACCTCGCGGCCGGGCAGGCGCTGAACGTCCTCGCGCTCCTCGGAATCGACGGTTCCGGCGGCGAGAGCGTCTCGGTCGGGATGAACGTCCCCTCGGACAAGCTCGCGAAGAAGGACATCGTGAAGGTCGAAGACCGCGAGCTGAGCCAGTCGGAGGTCGACGTCCTCTCTGTCATCTCGCCGGAGGCGACGATCAACATCATCCGCGAGTACGACGTCATAGAGAAGAAGCGGATCGAGCGCCCCGAGGCCGTCACGGGCGTGCTCTCGTGTCCGAACCGGAACTGCATCACGAACGCCGACGAGCCCGTCGAGACGCGCTTTGTCGTCTTCTCGGACGGCCTGCGGTGTGACTACTGCGGCGAGATTGTCCGCGAGGACGAGATGGCGACTCACCTCGACGTGTCCTGACGAACGATCGGGTCGCCGTCTGTTTTCGGAGCCACGCGCCCGGCTCTCGGAGGGAAACCACTTTGTACCGAGATGTCCTACCCCCTCGTATGTCCGGAAAATCCAAGTTCATCCTGGTACTGGCCCTCATCGCACTCGTCTACTTCGTCGTCTCCGGCGGCGACGAGACCGTCGAAGTCGAAGTCGACGACCAATAGCCCTCGGACCCCCGTTCTTAACTGCGATAGCGAATCGGAAAACAGCGTCGCCGTCGCCACGGACCGACGACGCCGAGTGTTCCCGCCGATCTCACACGCCGCGAGCAGTAGCCGCCGGCGACGGCGTTTCCCCGGGATGGGTTGGGGGCGGGAACGAACGACTGATACCGCTCGCCCCGGAAGAGCGGATATGTACGGTGTGGTCACGCGGAACGCCGAGGAGGTCGGGTGGAGCGAGTTCGACGTCGGCTTCTACGAGGTCAAAGACGTCACCGGCCGGGCCGCCGAACCGCTCGCGGAGGCGGTGAATATGATCTCGTGTTTCGGAGACAACGCCGCCGCGTCCTCGGATCCCGACCTCGTCCCCGTCGACGAAGCGGGCGAGGAGGCGACGCGCGACCGCCGGTACTTCGACTGGTCCTACATCTGCCCGACGCACGAGGAGTACCGCGCCGGGCTCTTGGAGATCGTCGAGGACTGCGCCGCCGAAAACGACGACGTCCGCCTCGACGACGTCGGCTTCCCCCGCGAGGGCTTCTGTCACTGTGAGCGGTGCGAGCGCCGCTTCGCCGAGAGCGACCGCGACGACTGGCTGGCGTGGCGCGCCGACGTGATCACCGACTTCGTCACGGCGGCCGCCGACCGGATCCCGGGCCGCACCTACCTGACGCTCTATCCCGATCCGTACGACGGTCACCTCTACCGCCGCGCCGGCCTCGACCTCGACGCGCTCGCCCCCCACATCGACGAGTTCGTCGTCCCGCTCTACGACACCCACTACGGGACGACCTACTGGCTGGAGACGATCGCGAAGGGCTTCGAGAGCCGACTCAGCGGGCTCGATACGCCCTTCTCGGTCGAGCTCTACGCCGTCGACCTGGACCTCGACGACCTCGTGCGCGCCGCCGAAGTCGCCGAGGAGTACGCCGATCACGTCTACTTCGGCTACGACGCCTCGACCGCCGCGGCCGCCATCCGTCGGAAGGGCGCCGACAGCCGATCGGGCGTGACTCACCGCCCCGGCGAGGAGTAGCGAGGCGCGGGGATCGGCGTCAGATCACGCCCGCGAGGAACGCGACGGCGACGATCCCGACGACGAAGACGACCGCGGCGAAGACGAACAGTCCGGCGAGGAGTCGACGCTGGCCCGGCGTCGGTTCGGCCATACTCGCGTGTGGGCGCGGAGCGGCTTATACCCGCCGCCGGATTCGAGACTGCTCCGCGGCAGAACGAGCGCTACGGCCCGTTTCGCCGCAGCGACTCGAACGCGTCGCCGGCGAGGCCGGGTCCGTCGGGAACGCGCATCTCGCCGTCCTCCACGGGCGCGGGGTCCGCTGCGAGGTCCGCCGCGAGGAGCGAGGCGGTGGCGAGGCCGCAGGCCCGTCGCGTCGGGACCGCGGCCGCGACGTGGAGCGCGGCGGTGCGGGCGACGACGGCGTCGATGGTCGTCGTGACGACGACGTCGGTGCCGCGGGCCGCGGCGCGCTCGGCGAATTCGAGCGTCCGGACCGGACCGCCGAGCGCCATCGGCTTGCAGACGACCACGTCGGCCACGCCGCTTTCGAGCACTGCGTCGGGGCCGACGGCCGCGAGCGACTCGTCGAGCGCGAGATCGACTCCCCGGGAATCCAACGCCCCGTGTTCGGCCACAGACTGGGGCGGGAGCGGCTGTTCGACGTACGCGAGATCGAGCGCGGCGTCGGCCGCGGCCGCGAAGAACGACTCGGCTTCGGCGGGCTCCCACGCGCCGTTGGCGTCCGCGCGGAGTTCGACGCCGTCGCCGACGGCCGCTCTGATCGCCCGCAGTCGCGCGACGTCCGCGGGGACCGACCGAGCGCCGACCTTCACTTTCAGCGCGGCGTAGCCGTCTCGGACGGCCTCGCGGGCGGCCGAGCGGGTCTCCTCAACGGAGCCGTCGCCGATCGTGGCGTTGACGGCGACGGTCTCGGCCGCGTCGTCGCCGAGGTACCGCGCCAGCGACTCACCGGCGGCGCGGGCGGCCGCGTCGGCGCGAGCGAGCTCGACGCCGTGTCGCGCCGCGGGGGCGTCGGGGCCGATGTCGCCGTCGCGGTCGTCAACCGATTCCAGCGCCCCCTCGCACTCCTCGTAGCCTTCCGTCCACCCGGGAAGCGGCGTCGCCTCGCCGAGTCCGACCGCGTCCCCGCGCTCGACGCGCACGAGGAAGCCCTCGCGGCGGTCGATCTCCCCGGCGGCGGTCGAAAGCGAAGAGCGGAGGCGGAGGGCGAACGGATCGACGCGCATCAGAACGGTAGCTCCGTGACCGAGAGGCCCACGGCGAACAGGACCGCGTAGGCCGCAAGCAGGCGCCCGGTCCGTTCGAGCGTCGGATTCAGCACCTCGCCGGCCGTCTCGGTCAGCATCGTCCGTGTGATGTCGAGCGCGGTCGGCACCGTCAGGAACGGCAGCAGGACCGCGGCCGTGAAATCCTCCCGGAAAAAGAACCACAGCGGCACGGCGTACGCCAGGGCGAGCATCGCGACGAACTCCGCGCGGGCGAAGCCGTAGCCGAACCGGACCACGAGCGTTCGCTTGCCGGTGGTCGCGTCCTCCGCCCTGTCACGGACGTTGTTGACGACGAGGATGTCCGTCGACAGCGCCGCGATCGGCAGGGCCGCGACGAGCGCGACGACCGGGAGCGTCCCCGACGGGATCCCGACCGTGAACGGCGCCGCGAGGACCGCAGCCGCCTGGACGTAGTACGTCCCGGCGACCGCGACGAGGCCGAAGAACACGAACACGAAGAGGTCGCCGAGGCCGTGGTAGCCGAGCGGGTACGGGCCGCCGGTGTACGCGATGCCCGACGCGACAGACAGCAGGCCGATCACGAGGATCGGCACGCCGCCGACGTAGACGAGGTAAGACCCGAGGAGGATGGCGAGCGCGAAGGTGAGGTACATCGCGCGCTTGACCGATTCGGGAGCGATGAGACCGCCCGCGGTGACGCGGGTGAACCCCTCCCTGTCGTCGGTGTCTGCGCCCTGCACCGCGTCGTAGTAGTCGTTCGCGAAGTTGGTCCCGATCTGGATCAGCCCGGCGCCGACGAGCGCCGCCAGCGCCGGGAGGGCGGCGAAGACCCCGTCGTGGACCGCGAGCCCCGTGCCGACGATCACCGGCGCCGCCGCCGCGGGGAGCGTCTGCGGGCGCGCGGCGATCACCCACGCCCGACGCCGGCTGATGTCCTGTGTGCTCATCACGTCGGGGTGGGAACGGCGGCGGCGTCAAACTTCGCATCCACCTTTTTTGTCGGGGGTCCTCGGCCGCGCGCAGCGCGGCCTCGAACCCCCGCAAAAAATCTGGACCAAAAAATGCCGAGAGCTCGGCTTTCGGCCTCGCTCTCGGTGAATCGCACTCACTTCCGGGTCCTTCGGACCCCTCGTTCGCGCGAACGTGCGCCGGTGGGCTCTCGCATATTCGGTTGGTTTGTAGGTTGATTGTTCTGTCGGGTAGGGCTACTAAAGCTACTCTCAGGAAGATTATTTCACGTGAAAACTGGTGAATCTTCCATTAGAGCATACGTGCTTTTTGATTGTGACTCTCTCAATTTTAGCTATGCTGTAGCGGTAGTTTGAGAGAGTAGTCGCCAAAAGTTACAGGCGATCCATTACGTCAAACTGGTCTGAGTGATCGCCCGCACCGATCGGGATGAGATACCTGAGAATCGTTCCTCTGGGTTTGTTGTCCCTTCGTTCTAATGTCCCACCGAGTGCAGTGACTGTCCAGTGAATCAACCACAATCCGATGCCAGTACTGTGTGCGAGCGCAGTTTCTTTGCCAGCCGTGATGACCTCCCATTGGTCCGCTGGAATTCCTGGCCCGTTCTCAGCAATCTCGATCCGGACCTCCGACTCGGACTCGATTTGATCGACCTTCACCATCACGTGGGGGTGATCTTGGTCGTTGTGGACGACCGCATTCTCCAACGCCTCGTCGATTGCTAATTGGAGTAAACTCCCGTTTTGGATCTCTACACCAGAATCGATGTCCATTCCGAGTTCGATTTCCGCAGCCGGATGTTGCTCGCGCCGTGTCTCAATAAACCCCTCAATCGCACCAACGGATAGGGAATGCTGGCTGTGGCGACGGCGGAAGAGTTCACGAATTGTCCGAGTCTCGCTACTGACTTGCTCCAGTTTGTGTGTATGGTCACGGATCGTTTGCACCGCCGCGCGATGCTCTGTCTCGTCTAATTCTCCTTCGAGAAGATTTGCGTACCCATCAATCGCTGTCACCGAATTCCGAACGTTGTGCCGCAAGACTCGATCCATCACCGACAACACTTCTTCGATGAATTGGATATCCGTGATGTCCTCTTCTATCGCTACGAAATGTGTGATTTCGTCGCGCTCGTTCGTTATCGGAACGATCTTTTGTTTGATCCGATACCGCTCGCCGGATTTACGGCGGTTGACGAGTTCCGCTTCCCATACGTCGCCAGCGGAGATCGTCTCCCACAACTCCCTGTAGAACTCCTCGTCTTGCTGCTCGGATTTCAAGAGACGCGGATTTTCCCCAATCGCTTCTTCAGCGGTATAGCCTGTTGTCCGCTCGAAGGCGGGGTTCACGTATTCGATCGACCCATCAGCATCCGTAATGAACACGACCTGTTCGATTGCGTCAGCTTGTAATTCAAACAGCGTCCGCTCCTGCTCGTAGAGTTTTTCATCCGAGATATCCTGTTGGAATCCGAGGAAGTGCGTGACTGTCCCGGTATCGTCCCTCACCGGTTGAATCGAAAGTCGGTTCCAGAACATCGATCCATCTTTGCGGTAGTTCAGAAGCTCGGTGACAATCGGTTCTTCTGCATCAATCGCCTTACGAATCTCGGCGACGGTGTCTTCACTCGTTTCCTCACCTTGGAGAAACCGACAGTTCCGACCGAGAATCTCGCTCCGTGAATAACCGGTTAACTCGACAAAGCCATCGTTGACATAGATGAGCGGTTCGTCATCCCGCGTTGCATCCGCCACAGAGATGCCGATCGGAGAGGCATCCATTGTCTGCTCGGAAAGACTCGGTGGTAATTGACTGTCAATATCGAAAAACAGCGTCTGGATGCGTTCGGCACCGTCCCACTCAACGAGCGTACTCAACGCGATTACGGTCTTCGATTCGAGAGATGGTGTAGTCAAATCGAACGTCCGCCCGGCTGTAGCAAGTTCGCCCGAGTGGATTCGCTGGAAATGCTCGGCTACGTCATTCTGATGTCGTTCTACGATAAATTCAAATATTGATTCTCCAGCGAACGCGTCCGGTGAGTCAGCTTCGAACAAGGCGAGCCCAGACTCGTTGATATACAGAATGGGTCCGTTGTCGTGGACGACGAACGGGGGATTTTCGTCGCCTAAATTCCGGACACTCATATGCAATGCAATTCTTCAGACGAGACCCATATAGATGTGTGGCCTTCTGGTATGGGTGCCTGTAAGGTGGATTTTGGAGAGTATGACCGGTCCAACCCCCGATTTAGTGTTCAGTGACAGGTGGGGATTGACGACCAGTCAATTCCGCAGTATCAAGTCGGTGCCAAGCGACGGTGAGTTCAGACGGGGGGTCATCGAAGACAGTCAGCGAGGCCACCGAGGCATATGTAGCGAAGACATTCGGTGTGTAAAGTGCCTATACTGAGCATCCGCGAGCGAACGCAGTGAGTGAGCGGTTCCCCGACTGAGCCGTGGGCGACGGCTCAGTCGGCATTTTTTGGTCCAGATTTTTTGACCGGGGTCGAGCGCCGCGAAGCGGCGCGAGGCCCCGGTGTAAAAAAGGTGGGTTAGTAGTGCCAGGGGAACTGGGAGAAGTCCGGATCCCGGCCTTCCAGGAAGGCGTCTCTGCCCTCGCGGGCCTCGTCGGTCATATACGCGAGCCGGGTCGCCTCGCCGGCGAAGACCTGCTGGCCGACCAGGCCGTCGTCGGCGAGGTTGAAGGCGTACTTGAGCATTCGTATCGCAGTCGGGGATTTATCGGTCATCTCGGCAGCCCACTCCAGGGCGACGGTTTCGAGGTCCTCGTGGGGGATCGCTTCGTTCGCCATCCCCATCTCGACGGCCTCCGCGGCGGAGTAGGTCTTCCCGCGGAAGAACACCTCGCGGGCCTTCTTCTGGCCGATCTGCTTCGCGAGGTAGGCCGACCCGAAGCCGCCGTCGAAGGAGGCGACGTCGGGGTCCGTCTGGAGGAACTTCGCGTGCTCCTCGCTCGCGAGCGTGAGGTCGCAGACGACGTGGAGCGAGTGGCCGCCGCCCACCGCCCAGCCGGGCACGACCGCGACGACGGGCTTCGGCATAAACCGGATGAGCCGCTGGACTTCGAGGATGTGGAGCCGCCCCGCCTTCGCTTCTCTCACCAGCTCGTCGTCGGACTCGTCGGCCGCGTCGTCGCCGCGGTACTCGTAGCCGGACTCGCCGCGCACCGACTGATCGCCGCCGGCGCAGAACGCCCAGCCGCCGTCCTTCGGCGAGGGGCCGTTGCCCGTGAGGAGCACGCAGCCGACGTCGGCTTTCTTCCGGGCGTCGTCGAGCGCGGCGTAGAGTTCGTCGACGGTGCCCGGCCGGAAGGCGTTGCGCTTCTCCGGGCGGTCGAACGCGATCCGGACCGCGGGCACGTCGACGGCGCGGTGGTAGGTGATGTCGTCGAAGGCGTCGGACCCATCGACGGGCTCCCAGCGCTCGGCGTCGAAGATCTCTGAGACCATACCGGGAGGCCGGTCGGAGTCCGCAAAAAGATTCGTTTGCGCGCCGGCCGGGAGCTACGCTGTCTCGTCGAGCACTCGCTCGACGGTCCCCTCGCGGAGGTCCTCGCGGACGCGGTGGCTCGACTCGGCGTCGGTCCGGACCTCGATGACGTGCGAGCCCTCGCGGTCGGTCGCGTCGGCGTACCGCTCGCGGAAGGCCTCGCGGTCGCCCCCCTCGACGCGCGCGAACGAGAGGTCGTAGAGATCCTCCGTCGGCGCGAAGTCGAGGCCGTGGGGCGTCACGAACTGCGAGGTGAAGGGCGGGTCGAACCGCTCGATCGGGAGCATATGGAAGATCCCGCCGCCGTCGTTGTTGATGAGGACGATCGTGGCGTCGACGTCACAGCGGCCGAGGGCCAAGAGCCCGTTCATGTCGTGGTAGTACGCCAGATCGCCGGTCACGAGCGTCAGGTCGTCGGTCGTCGCCGAGCCCGCGCCGAGCGCCGTCGAGACGATGCCGTCGATACCGGAGGCGCCGCGGTTGCCCAGCGCGGTCAGGGACGTCGTCGTCGGCGCCCCGAAGCGGTCCAGGTCGCGGACGGGCATCGAGTTCGAGACGAAGAGCGTCGACGGATCGGGCGCGAGATCGACGACGTCGCGGAGGAGCCGACCCTCGCAGAACTCCCCCTCCTCGTCGAGGACCGCCTCGTGGGCCGCGTCGGCGGCAATCCATCGCTCGCGCCAGTCGCGGCTTCCCGTGCCAGAAAGGAGTCGCGAGAGCCGGCCGAGGAGACGCGAGGGGTCCGCGACGACGAGGTCCGTGGCGGCGAACTCAGCCTCGCGCCAGCCGGCGGCGGGGTCGACGACGTACTGGGTCGCGCGGGTGTTGGAGAGGTACTTCCGCAGCGGCTTCGACGTCGGCGAGGCCCCCACCCGCACGACGACGTCGGGGTCGGGCCACGCGTCGCGGACGCGCTCGCCGAGGTAGGCGTCGTAGCCGCCGATCACGGGCGTCGTCCGCGTCAGCCCGCCGTATCGGACGCCCGAGAGCGGGTCCGCGAGCACGGGGAAGCCGCTGGCGTGGGCGAACGCCGCGACGGCCTCGGGGTCGACGCCCGGCGCGTCGGTCGGCCCGACGACGAGCAGCCCGCGGGGCTCGGCGAGCTCGGACGCCAATTTCCTGAGCGCGTCGTCGTCGAGTTCGGGCCGGCCGGACTCGACGTTCACGAACGGGCCGTCGCGTCCCTCCGTCGCCGGTCCGGGGAGGTCGGCGGGAACGTCGCCCTCGACGGGCGTCGGCTCCAGCGGCTTCCGGAACGGGAAATTCAGGTGGACCGGGCCGGCGGGCGTCCCCCGCGCCTTCGCGAGGGCGCGCGCGGCGGTCGTCCGCAGCGAGCGGAGCTTTCGATCGTCGGGCTCCGGCTCGGCGACGTCGCGGTACCACCGGACGGCGTCGCCGTAGAGCTTCTCCTGGTCGATCGTCTGGTTCGCGCCCGAGTCGCGGAGCTCCGGCGGCCGGTCCGCGGTGAGGAGCAGCAAGGGCACCCGCGACTGCGACGCCTCGATCACGGCCGGGTGGAAGTTCGCCGCCGCCGTCCCCGAGGTGCAGACAAGCGGCGTGACATTCCCGGTTCGCCGGGCGCGGCCGAGCGCGAAGTACGCCGACGCACGCTCGTCCAGTTGGGAGAAGACGTGGACGTCGTCGTGGCGGTCGAAGGCGACCGTCAGCGGCGTCGACCGGCTCCCGGGCGAGATGCAGACGGCGTCGACGCCCGCCTCCGCGAGTTCGTCGACGAACGCCCGGGCCCAGAGGGTGTTGCGGTTCGGATCCGTTCCGCGCCGCGTCATCCCCCGTCTGCCTCCAGTTCGTCGAGGATCGGTCGGTACTTCAGCTGCACTTCGTCCCACTCGCGGTCGGGGTCGGAGTCGGCGACGATGCCGACGCCCGCGAACAGCGTCGCAGTGTCCTCGCGGGCGACCGCCGAGCGGAGCGCGACCGCGAACGTCCCGTAGCCCGCGGCGTCGATCCAGCCGACCGGCGCCGCGTACCAGCCGCGGTCGAACGGCTCGGTCTCGCGGATCGTCTCCAGGGCCGCCTCGGGGGGGAGGCCGCCGACCGCGGGCGTCGGGTGCAGCGCCTCCGCCAGCGAGAGGACGTGCTCGTCGCTGGCGAGCGTGGCCGTGATCGGCGTCCAGAGGTGCTGGACGGTCGCGAGCCGCTTGATCCGGCGCGGGCCCGCCGAGACCGACGCCGCGAAGGGCGCGAGCTGGTCTTCGACGGTCTCGGCGACGAGCTCGTGCTCGTGGACGTTCTTCTCGTCGCGCGCGAGCTCCTGGGCCAGCCACTCGTCCTCGGCGGGGGTCTCGCCCCGGCCGGTCGTCCCGGCGAGGGCGTCGGTCTCGACGGTCCGGCCCCGGACGGAGACGAGCCGCTCGGGCGTCGCGCCGAAGAACGACGTCTGCGGGCGGTCGGCGCTGGGTTCGGGCTCGACGAGGAAGCGGTAACAGTCCGGGTACGCCTCGCCGAGCCGCGAGAGCACGTCCGGCAGGGAGAGGTCGTCGCCGAGGTCGACTTCGAGCGCCTGGGCGAGCACCACCTTCCGGAGGTCGCCCGATCGGATCCGCTCGACCGCGGTCTCGACGCCCGCTCGCCAGTCCTCGCGGGCGGTCGTCCGCCGCCGGTCGGTGACGCCGGGCGGTCCCGTCTCCGAGTCGTCCGAAAGCGACGCCAGTCGGTCGCGTTCAGCGTCGAGCCGCGCTTCGACGTCCGCGGCGTCGACGTCGGTGCCGACGGCGTTGACCGTCAGCCACGCGCCGCGGTCAGAGTCGGCCGCTGCGTCGGCCGCGTCGGGCGTCCCGCCGGTCCAGGTCACCTGCACGCGCGGGAAGACAAAGCGCGCGCCGGGGAAGTCTTCCCAGGGCGGCCCGTCGGCGCTGTCGGCGTGGAAGGCGAAGCCGCCGAACAGCCGCGGGCGGGCGGCCTCGGTCCCCGCGTGGACGTCGCCGGAGGCGAAGAGCGCCTCCGCGGCCTCCCGGATCGCGTCGAAGCGGTCGGCGCCGTCGGCGGTCAGCGTCGCCGCCGCGCCGCTCCCGACGACGGCCGCCTCGCCGGGCGCGCTCCAGACGGTCCGGGGCGCGTCGGCGGCGCGGAGCACGGCGCGAAACGAGGGCATCGGGATGGGGACCGACCGGCTGACGAGGTGGTAGTCCGCCGCGTCGGTCCGCAACGATTCCATTGTCGGCGTTCGGGACGCCACGCTCTTTTATTTGACTATGGGCGCGCGTTCCCGATTTCGTCCAACCGATCGCACGACGGCGTCGGCGCTCCGACGGCGGGGATGCCCCCGCACCCGCGCGGTCACCCGTAGCGCTCTTCGTTCCAGGGGTTCGCCGTCTGGGAGTAGCCGCGCTGTTCCCAGTAGCCGGGCTCCGGTTCGGTCAGGAACTCGACGCCGTCGACCCATTTGGCGCCCTTGTAGGCGTACTTGTGCGGCGTCACGACGCGGAGCGGGCCGCCGTGCGGTTCGGGCAGGTCCTCGCCGTCGTACCCGTACGCGAAGAGGACCTCCTCGCGCAGACAGTCCGAGAGCGGGAGGTCCGTCGTGTAGCCGTCGAGCGCGTGGAACATCACGTGGACCGCGTCCGAGCGGACGCCCGCGAGGTCGGCGATCTCGGTGAACGGGACGCCGGTGAACTCGAAGCCCAGGCCGCTCCAGCCGGTGACGCAGTGGAAGTCCTGCCGCTGCGTCGTCGCCGGGAGGTCCCGGAACTCCTCGTACGAGAGGGACAGTTCCTCCTCGACGGCGCCCCAGACGTCGAAGGACCACGTCTCGCGGTCCCACGACGGCGTGCCGCCCTTCGAGAGCACCGGGAACTCCGAGGACTCGCGCTGGCCGGGCGGGAGCCGCTCCTCGCCGAACTCCCGGTAGAGATCGGTGACGTCTTCGACCATACCCGCGGTAGGCGACGGCGCGGTATACGCTGTTCGACTGCGCGTCACCAACGGTCCGGGTCGCTTTCGGTCTGCCCAGTCGGCCCCGATCACCGACAATGTCGACCTAATTCGCCGTCGCTACCGGCAGCGTGAACTATCATCCGGGAAGGAACAAGAGATCTACGCGATTGCAGAAATTTAGTTTCTCGAACGCTGAAAGTTCGCCGCAGGGTTTAAATAACCCGGATCCAAACCCCCTCACGTTCAGATGCCCAAGGTGAACATCAACGTCCCCGAACACCTAGAGATGCAGATCGCACAACTCGTCGACCAAGGCGAGTTCGTCAATCGGGAGGAAGCCATCGAGGAGCTCCTCTCGACGGGGATTCGGGCGTTCAAGACGAGCGGCCCGATGGACGAGGAAGACCGGTTCGAAGACGACGGGATGATGGGCCACGAAGACGAGTACGTCTTCTGACCGCTCGACGCACGCTGTTTTCCTGCCCTCCCGGTCCGGCTCCGCCGCGGAGTCGATCGGCATCCATATATATACCCGTGTCAGAAGCCACCAATAATCCTTAACACGGCCTCTCGCGTATCCACGTCTATGCACAAAGACGAGCTCTTGGAACTACACGAACAGATGGTCATCATCAAGGACAACTTCGCCGGTCGCGAGGACGTCGACGAGGAGATCTTCGCCGAGTACGAGGAACTCGAGGTCGACCCCTCGCACGTCCACAAGTCCAAGAGCGAGCACAAACACGCCGTCTTCGTGTTGGGTAACGCCCTGGCGACGGCGATGAGCGACGACGAGTTCTCGAACGCGGGCCGTGTCGGCAAGCGAATGAAGGAACTCGCCAAGGACGCCGAGAGCAAGATCTGACTCGGTCCCGCGATCGGACGGCCCCCCGGATAAGCGAAGCGGGTCGGTGGCGGAGACACGGAAACCGCCGGGCCGTCTGTGGCGGGAACGGCCGTCGACTGGCCGAGGGTCGGATCGGTGACACGACCGTCGGGCGGCGGTTACAACAGTTCTTATGACTCCGCGCCAACGTCGTACGTACGATGGACGTCCCACCCGTCGATCTCCTCTTTCGCGTCGCAGTGGTGGTCGCGATCGCGCTCTCCCTCTTCGGCCTCCTCCGACTGGAACGCGGCAGCGACCTGGGCGCGCCGCTCCGCAGGCGGTTCGTCCTCGGCCTCCCGTGGGGCACGCTCGTCTCGGCGACGGCGGTCCTCGGGGTGTACCTCTTCGCACAGAGCGGCTTTCAGTACTGGTACTCGCCGGTCACGATCCCGTTCCGCGCGTGGTCGTACTTCTACCCGCTGGGGCTCCTGACCGCGGCCTTCTCTCACAACGGCCCGGCGCACCTGATCGGCAACCTCGTCGGGACGCTGACGCTCGCACCGCTGGCTGAGTACGCGTGGGGGCACTTCCCGCGGGAACGCGGCTCGCAGTCGTTTTCGTCCCTCCGGACGAACCCCTTCGTCCGCGCCTTCCTCGTCTTTCCGCTCGCGGTGCTCGTCGTCGGCCTCCTGACCTCGGTGTTCGCGATCGGTCCGATCATCGGCTTCTCGGGCGTCGTCTTCGCGTTCGCGGGCGCCGCGCTCGTCGCCTATCCGATCGGGACCGTGGTGGCGCTGGCGGCCGGCGGGGCGCTCCGACTGCTGTACAACGCACTCCGGACGCCCGTGCTGACGGCGAGCGGCCGGCCGGCGTACATCTCGCCCTGGTGGGCCGACATCGCCATCCAGGGCCACGCGCTCGGACTGCTCCTCGGCGTGTTGGTCGGCCTCGCGGTGATCAGGACGCGCCCGGCAAGCGAGCGTCCGAGCGCCCGGCGGCTCTGGCTCGGGACCGTGCTCTTCGCGATCGAGCAGTCGATGTGGGCCGTCTACTGGTACCGCGGCGGCGAGACGTACGTCCTCTACCGCGCGGTCGGCGTCGCGCTCGTCGCCCTGCTCGCGCTCGTCGTCGCCTCGGCCGTCGTCGCCCGCGACGACCCGCTCTTCGCGTGGGATCTCGGCGTCGACAGCGGGACGGTCGAGCGCTGGCACGTCGCCCTCGGCGTGCTCCTGCTCGTGACGGCCGCGCTGGCGGGGCCCTCGGTGCCGGCGAACCTCTTCACCGCCGGCGACGGCGACCTGCCGGGCGAGGAGATCTCGGTCCGGGACTACGAGGTGACCTACGCCGAAGACGTCCGGAACGGCCTCGTGTCGGCCGTCGACGTCGAGGCGTTCGGCGAGACCACCGCGGTCAACACCTCCGGGGTGATCGTCCGCAGCCAGGAGCGCGGCATTTGGACGACCGCCGTGTCGAAGGGGCGGTTGGCGTTCACCGGCCAGGCCGCGGTCCGCCTCGGCGGCGTCGGCTGGCGCGAGACGGTGTACGCCCAGCGCGACGGCTGGAACGTCCTCGGCAACGGCACCGCCTACCGGGTCGCGCTTGGCGACCGGAAGTCGGGGCGCATCGTCTACACCTCCGACCCCGTCCGGGCGAGTCCCACGCTCGCGGGCCGGAACGTCACGGTCGTCCCCGAAACCGACGGGTACTACATCCGGGTCGACCGCGGGAACCACACGCTGAGCGCCGGGATGCCGGCCGAGAACGAGTCGGTGACGGTCAACGGGCTGACGTTCCGCCGGAACCGCTCGAACGTCTACGTCTCCTACGGGGAGACGCGCCTGCGGCTGTTCTCGAAGGAGACCTACGAGTAATCATTATCAGCCCTCGTCGGCCCACTCGATCCGGTAGACCTCGGTCTCGATCGCCTTCGATTCCGAGTCGTGGAAGTCGAACTGCCGGTCGACGTCGAGGGTCGCCCGGAACGCGTGGGTCACCGTCCCGCCCCGGTCGGCGGCGAAGGCCTCGACGAACGACTCCGAGCCGGCGTTGTGGACCGAGTACGACACCTCGGCTAAGTCCGCCGCGGTCTCCAGGAACGCCCGGTCCGCGTGCTCGTTGCCGTTCTGCGCGCCGAACGGCGGATTCATCAGCACCGTCGTGGGGCCGTCGGGGCAGAGCGGCGCGCGGGTCGCGTCTGCGTGGACCCAGTCGATTGGCGTCGTCGTCCCGACCCGGCGGCGGTTCGCGACGGCGGTCTTCAGGGCCGCGCGGTCGACGTCGACGCCGACGACCCGCGAGGGCCCGCGGAGGGCGGCCCCGAGCGCCAGCATCCCGGTCCCGGTGCCGAGGTCGATCACCGGCCGGTCCTCGACGTCGCCGTTCAGGTCCGCGATGTGGACCACGTGGGCGGCGAGCTCCGGCGGCGTCGGGTACTGCTCCAAGTCCGCGCGGGGGTCCTCGAAGCCGGCGACGACGGCCAGTTGGGTCTCCAGGGCGGACTTCGTCGCCATCAGGGCCACCCCCCTCGCGGCGCGGTCTCGCGGCAGCGGTCCGACGGCTCGGCGGTCGATCGCATCACCGTGAGATTCCTTCCGATAATACAAAAAGCCTTCTCGAAAACAGGCGGTAATCCGCGCCGCCGGCGCTCGTCAGTACGCGTATCGGAGCACCACCGATCCGTCGTCGTCGCGGACGACGACCTCGTCGCCGCCGTTGTTCCAGATCGCGCCGTCGGCGCCCCAGTAGAGCGTCGTCTCCGTGTCGGTGCCGCTTCCGGTCCGCAGCGTCAGTTCCGCGCCGGGGTCGAGGACCGTGCCCTCGGGAACGGTGTAGGTGCGTCCCGTGGCGTCGGCGACGGCCCAGCCCGAGAGATCCAGCGCGGCCTCGCCCGCGTTGCGGAACGTGACGTACTCGTCGTTGCGGTTCTCGTGGTCGTTGCCCGCGGCGTCGGCGTGGACCTCGACGACCCGGAGCGGACCGCTCCCGCCGTCGGACAGCGGGGTTGCGGTGGCGGTCGTCGATCCCGATGCGGCCGCCGTCGCCGTGAGCGCGTCGGGATCCGCGCAGGCCCACAGGCCGCGGCGCGCCGCCCGCGCCTCGGCTTCGATCGCCTCGTAGCGTTCACGTTCGGTAAAGGTGCTGTCGTACACGCGGGCGTGACCCTCGCGGAGGAGCGCGCGGTTGAACGACTCGCCGTCGACGACGACGTACGCCAAGAGCCGCACGTAGTACCCCCGGCGGTCGGCGCGCTCGTCGAAGCGCAGCGTGACGGTCTCGCCCGCCAGCCGGTCTCTCGCGTACGCGGAGGCGCGTTCGCCCGCCCGGGCGAGGCACTCGCGGCCGGCGGCCGTCTCCGGGACGCCCTCGAACTCCCCGGGCGTGTTCTCGCCGTGGGTCTCGGGCGTGTCGACGCCCAACAGCCGGACGGTGTCGCGGGTCCCGTTCGGGTACGCTACGTCGACGGTGTCGCCGTCGACGACCTCTACGACGGTGACGCGGACGGCGTCGCCCGACACCGACGAGGCGCCGGCGTCGGTGGCCGTGGAGTCGGGCGCGGGCGCGGCTCCGAGGCAGCCGGCGGCGAGCACAACTGCGAGAACGAGCGCCGTCGCGGAACGCATCGGTTCCCGCTGGGCGACGGAACCGTATACTACTTTGGGCCCGAAACGGAATAGTATAAAAATTACGTCACAAAGGTTTAAATTGACCCTTCACCACAAACCTTATAATGGAACGTTCGCGTCGCCAGCGCCAGCGTGAGCAGGAATCCGAGCAGACGAGCGACGAGCAGCTCGTCTGCCCGGAGTGCGAGTCGTCGAACATCGTCACCGACGCCGACCAGGGGGAGTTGGTGTGTGACGACTGCGGGCTGGTCTTGGACGAGCAGCAGATCGACCGCGGGCCCGAGTGGCGGGCGTTCAACCACTCCGAGCGGCAGTCGAAGTCCCGCGTCGGCGCGCCGATCACCGAGACGATGCACGACCGCGGCCTGACGACGACGATCGACTGGAAGGACAAGGACGCCTACGGCCGGTCCCTGTCTTCCGAAAAGCGCTCGCAGATGCACCGCCTGCGGAAGTGGCAGGAGCGCATTCGGACGAAGGACGCGGGCGAGCGAAACCTCCAGTTCGCGCTCTCCGAGATCGACCGGATGGCCTCCGCCCTGGGCGTCCCCCGCTCGGTACGGGAGGTCGCCTCGGTGATCTACCGGCGCGCGCTCAACGAGGACCTGATCCGCGGCCGCTCGATCGAGGGCGTCGCCACCTCTGCCCTGTATGCGGCCTGTCGCCAGGAGGGCATCCCCCGCTCGCTCGACGAGGTCGCGGAGGTCTCTCGGGTGCCCCAAAAGGAGATCGGCCGGACGTACCGCTACATCTCCCAGGAGCTCGGCCTCGAACTGAAGCCGGTCGACCCCAAGCAGTTCGTTCCCCGCTTCGCGTCGGCGCTCGGCCTGAGCGAGGAGGTCCAGTCGAAGGCGACGGAGATCATCGACGTCTCCGCCGACCAGGGCCTGCTGTCGGGGAAGTCGCCGACGGGCTTCGCCGCCGCGGCCATCTACGCGGCCTCGCTTCTGTGCAACGAGAAGAAGACCCAGCGCGAAGTGGCGGACGTCGCCCAGGTCACCGAGGTCACGATTCGAAATCGCTACCAAGAACAGATCGAAGCGATGGGCTTCCGCTGAGGCCTACGCCGGGTCCGATTCGGCCGTCTTCTCGAACGTCTCGACGCCCGTGATCTCGAAGCGGGCGCCGCCCGCGCCGCTCTCTGTGATCGTGACGTCCCAGCCGTGGGCCTCGGCGACCTGTCGGACGATGTTCAGGCCGAGGCCGGTGCCCTCCTCGGCGGTCGAGTAGCCCGTCTCGAAGACGTGCTCGCGCTCGTCGGGCGGGATCCCGGGACCGTCGTCTTCGACGTAGAAGCCCCCGGGGAGGTCGCCGACCGTCAGCGTGACGTCGCTGCCGCCGTGTTCGATGGCGTTTCGGATCAGGTTCTCCAGCAGCTGCTGGAGCCGGGGGCGGTCCGCCCGTATCCGCTCGTCGGTCCGGATGTCGAGCGTCGCCTCGGCCGTCGAGACGGTCCGCCAGCAGTCGCCCGCCAGGCCGGCGAGGTCGACCGCGTCGGCGTCCGTCGCCTGTCCGCCCTCGCGGGCCAGGACCAGCAGGTCCTCGATCAGCTCTTCCATCCGATCCAGCGCGTCGACCGCGACGTCGAGGTGGTCGCTGTCGACCTCCTCGCGGAGGAGGTCCAAGCGCCCGGTGGCGACGTTGAGCGGGTTTCGGAGGTCGTGGCTGACGACCGTGGCGAACTGTTCGAGGCGGTCGATCTGTCGCTGGAGCTCCGCCTCGTACTCGTGGCGCTCCGTGACGTCGCGGCTGAACGCGACGATGCGGTGCTCCTCGTCGAGTTCGATCTTGGTGAGCCACACCTCCGTGGGGAACGTCGACCCGTCGGCCCGGCGGTGCCGCGCAGTCGCCTCCACGCGCTCGCCGGCCGCGACGCGCTCCAGGAACGCCAGCCCGTCGGTCTCGGGGAGGTCCTGGGCCGAGACGACGCAGTCGATCGCCCCGTCGCCGGCGAGTCGGTCGAGCGCGTCCCCGGAGCGGGGCTCGGTGACGACCGCGAATCGGTCGTCGGCCGCCGCGAGCGATGCCGCAGTCGACCCGCGGCCGTCGCCCCCGACGAACAACACCCGGACCTCGCGGTCCATACTCACCCTCCGCCCGGTCGGGGCAAAATAGGTTCGGTCGTTCCTGCGCCGCGAAGCCGGCGGTCCCGAACCGCCGCACGCCGCGTGAAGACGACGACCTCGCGGTTCCAGAGGCCGAGCCGATAGACGGTCGCCTCGTACCCGTCGCCGAGGCGGTCCGCGAGCGCCGCCCGCGCCGCCGGATCGGCGACAACGATGGGCGGCGCGCTCCCGTTGCCGTACCGCTCGGCGAACGCGGAGACGCTCGGCGCGCTCGTCGCGTCCGCGCCCGCGACCGCGACGTACCACGGCAGGGGCAGCCGCGCGCCCCAGGCGTCGCCGACCGGCGGGCGCAGCGTCGCGTCGTCGAGCAGGTGGAACGACTCGCCGACGTAGACGACCTCGGCCGTCGACCGATTTCCGTCGGCGGCGGCCCGCGCGGCGGCCTCGATCGGTTCGAGGTCGTCGCTGGGCTGGGCGAACTGCGCGAGGCTGTTCGAGCGGTCCGCGGGGCCGTACACGCCGCCGGCGGTGACGGCGCCGACCTGCGCGCCGACCGCGAGGAACGCGAGCGCGACGGCGACCGCGGTGCCGACGTCGACGGCCGCGGCGCCGCCGAGCGATCGGGGGACGGCGGCGATCCCGCGCCGGGCGAGCGCGACGAAGCCGACGCTCGCGGGGAGCGACAGCGGGACGACGACGTGGACGAGCGTCCACGGCGCCGACACCTCCGCGAGCGTCGGGAAGACGACGAGCGCCAAGAGCCCCCAGTAGCCGGCGCCCTCGATCAGCGGGCGGCGTCGCGAGGGCGACGCGTAGCGCGCGAGGAGGGTGACCGCGACGCCGGCGACGAGCACGGGGAGCGCGACCGCGACGAGGAGCGCGACGGCGTCGCGGACGAACGGGAGGAAGGCGTGGGTGCCGTCGGGAGCGCGGTTCACGAGGCGGACGCCGACGAACCGCCAGAGCGCGCCGACGGTGCCCTCGTAGATCGCGTACGGGAGGTCGGCGGGAGCGTAGAGCCCCCGCTCGACGCCGGGGCCGGCTCGGGGCGCGAAGAGGAAGACAGCGGTCCCGACCGAGAGCAGGGCGGCGCGGGCGGCCGGCGTCGCCGTTCCAGCGAATCGACGCCGGACCGCGGCCAGCGTCTCACGGGCGCTCCGTCCGCCGTCGGCGGCGACGCTCCGCTGGTCGACGACGAGGAGCCACGCGCCCAGTCCGCAGAGCAGATAGCCCGCGACGAACCCCGAGGCCGACGCCGCGAGCGGGATCGCGAGGGCGGCGGCGTAGCCGTCCCGGCGGCTCCCGCGGTCCCACGCCCGGATCGTGAACCCGACCGCGACGAGGCCGAAGACCGCGAGGGGGACGTCGCCGCGGAGGAACCGACCGTAGTAGAGCACCAGCGGCTGGAACGCCAGCACGAGCGCGAGCGCGACCGTCTCGGCGTCGTCGAGGCGGTCCCGGAAGAGCAGCGCCGCAAGCGGCAGGCCCGCGCCGGCGACCGCGACCGGAAGGCGCGCGGTGAACTCCGAGGCGCCGAGGAGGGCGAACGACGCTCGGCCGAGGTGGTAGAGCAGCGGCCCGCCGGCGACGGGGCGGTACTGGAACGCGCCCGTTTCGAGGTAGCGGAGCGTCCAGTAGCCGACGCGGGCCTCGTCCCAGTGGAACGGCCGGGCCCCGAGCGCGACGAGTCTGAAACACAGCCCGACGGCCGCGATCGCCAGCACGGCCGCGAGCACGCGGTCCCGACGGAATCCGACGCCGGCGGCGGAGAGGCGAGCGCCCCACGGCGTCGCCGTCCCGTCGCTTCCGGCCGCGTTCCCGGCGTCGGCCTCGGGCGACATAGGCACCCCTCGCTCCCGGGCCGATAGAAGCTTTGTGATCGACGCCGGGGGCCGGGCCGATCCGCAACGCCCAAGCGCCCGCTCGCCCCAGCGACGGTATGTCCGTCGTCGAGTCGCTGCCGCCCCGCCCGCTCGATCCCGAGGAACTGCTCCGGCTCAATTCGGCCGACGCGCTGGACCTGGCCGTCCCGACCGAGGACGAGGGCCGCGTCACGGGCGTCCTCGTCGCCACCGAGTCGTGGGTGAAGGGGCTCGCGCTCGACGACGAGGCGGACGGCTGGACGGTCGTCGAGACCGTCGGCCTCGACGCCGACGCCGAGCGCGTCGACGGGCTCCAGGCCTGCGAGGCGGCGATCCTGCGGTTCCGCGGCGACGACCCCGAAGCGGTGACGCCCGCGGACGCACCCGGCGCCTACGAGCCCGCGGTGCCGGAGTCCGACGACGAGTGAGTCCTCGGGCGACGACGAATGAGTCCCCCAGCGAGTGACGGCCGAGCGGCCGACCGCCGGGGTAGCTTCTAAACCCCGGGTGCCGTACGTTCACGTAGAACGATGTACGACCGAATCCTCGTGCCGACCGACGGGAGCGTCGCCACCGCGGGCGCCGTCGACCACGCCATCGAACTCGCGACGCAGTACGACGCGACCCTGTACGCCCTGTACGTCGTCGATACGGGCGCGTACGCCTCGCTCGAGATGGGATCGGAGATCGTCGCGGAGGCGCTCGGCGAGGAGGGTCAGGAGGCGGTCGACGCCGTCGCCGAAAGGGCCGCCGAGGCCGGCGTGGACGCCGAGACCGCGGTCGCGAACGGGATCGCCCACCGCGAGATCATCGACCACGCGTCGGACCACGAGGTCGACCTGATCGTGATGGGGACCCACGGCCGGACCGGCGTCGGGCGGTTCCTCCTCGGCAGCGTCGCCGAGAAGGTCGTCCGCTCGTCGGACGTGCCGGTGATGACCGTGCGGGCTCCGGAGGACGCCGAAACCGAAGCCGAAGCCGAACCGGACGCGGAGACCGACGGCGGGACGACCGCGACCAATCGCACCACCCGCTGAAATCCGACTCCCGCTCCGCCCGCTGAAATCCGACTCCCGCTCCGGTCACGACTCCGCCGTCGGCACGTCGAACCGCCCGTGGAACTGCCGGATCGACTCGTCCGAGCCGACGATGACGAGCCGCTCTTCGCCCGAGAAGGTCCGGTTCGGATCGACCGTGCTCGAAAGGCCCGACTCGTCTTCGACGGCGACGACCCGACAGCCCGTCCGCTCGTAGATCCCGGACCCGGCGAGCGTCTGCCCGGCGAACGGCGCCGCGGACACGCGGACGAGCCGGATCTGGCTGGCGGGCGCGAGCACGTCCTCGCCGCCCAGCTCCCGGGCGACCATCCGGGCGCTCACCCGCGGGACCGAGAGCACGTAGTCGGCGCCGCCGTTCAGCGCCTTCCGGATCGCGTCGGTGTCCGTCATCCGCACGAGGATCTCGACGTCGGGGTTGAGCGACCGCGCGACCACCGTCGTCAGCAGCGCCGCGGCGTCGTCCGGGAGGCCGACGATGATCGCGTCGGCCGACTCGATGCCCGCCTCGCGGAGCGTCGCCTTCGCGGTGGCGTCGCCGACGACGTCGACGCCCGCGCCCGTCTCGCGGTCGATCGTCACGGTCTCGATGCCCGCCTCACGGACGCGCGACCGCGCCGCCTGGCCGACCTCGCCGAAGCCGGCGACGAGGATCCGCTCGTGGCGGCCGAACGACCGCACCCGCCGGGTGAACTCGCTCAACGCGGTCAGCTCCTCGTGCCCGCCCGAGACGAGCAGGACCGTGTTCGGGCGGATGACCGCGTCGGGGTCCGGCGGCAGTTGGAGCTCGCCGTCGATCCAGGCGGCGAGGACGGTCGCGCCCGTCTCCTCTCTGATCCCGGAGTTCCGCAGTCGCGTGCCGATCAGCCGGCTCCCGTGGCCCACCGGCACCTCGGAGATCTCGAGGTCGCCGCCGAGATCGACCGTGTCCGAGAGGTCCGTCCCGAGCGATGAGACCGCCTTCTCCGCGAGCCGGTGCCCGAGGACGCCGTGCGGCGAGAGCACGGTGTCGGCCCCCGCGTCGACGAGGACGTCCCGCATATCGCTGTCGTCGGTGAGCGCGATGATGTCGACGTCCGAGCGGAGCGACGTCACTGTCAGGATCGTGCCGACGTTCGCCTCGCCGGCGTCCGTGATGACCGCGCTCGCGGCGCCGATGCTGGCCCGCTTGAAGGCCGCGTTGTCCTGCGGCGAGCCGTGGATGACGGAGTAGCCCGCATCAGAGAGGTCCCGCGCGCGCTCCTCGTCGGAGGAGATCAGGACGTAGTCGACGCCGAGCTCGGACAGTTCGTCGAGCAGCACCGCCGAGTCGCGCCGGTACTCGCAGATGATCACGTGGTCCCGCTTCCGCGTGAGGCGGTCGTCGAGGTCGACCTCGGCGTCGTTGAACAGCGGGATGATCACGAGCCGGAGCGTGAAAAAGCCGATACCGATCCCCGACAGCTGCATCCCGGCGACGAGCAGGAACATCAACGGGTGGCTCCACAGCCCCGAGTCCTGGCCGTAGCCCGTCGTCGTCATCGTCTGGACGACGAACTCGAACGAGGCGAAGACCGACTGCTCGACGCCTTCGAGCCGCAGCAGCGCGAGGTTGTACACGCCGGTGAACACGACCACGAGCGCGACGAGACCGAGGAGGTAGTACGCGATGAGTCGGTTGCGGCGGGAGAGTTCGACTCCGGGGAGGCTGGGTAGCGACGCCATCGTGACCTGCGTGGGTCTCTCGGGCGGGCCCTAAAACGTCTACCGCCGGACGGGCCGGAGTGCCCCCACGGTCGCTTCGCAAAGAGTTTTGGAGCGGTCCGTCGAACGGCGAGGTATGACCGAGTACACCGTCGAGTTCGTCGGCACCGGCGAGACGCTGGAGATCTCCGACAAGCAGACGATCCTGAAGGCCTGCATCGAGGCGGGCATCGCCCAGGAGTACTCCTGCCGCGTCGGGATGTGTCTCGCCTGTTCGGCGGAGATCATCGAGGGCGAGGTCGCCCAGCCTGCGGCGCGCGGACTCACAGACGAGGAGCGCGAGGGCTACGCGCTGACGTGTATGGCCCGCCCCCAGAGCGACCTGAAGCTCGAACGCGGCGTCTACCCGCCGAGCATCGAAGCGGACGCCGCCGACGTGGGCGGCGAGTCCGGGGCGGCCGCCGGCGACGACTGATAGCGATTACTCCCGCCGATCGGTCCCGCCGTCGGTCCCGACAGCGAGGTCGTCGGCGCCGCCGACGCCCCCGCCTCGGGGGCCGGCCGGGGCCGAGCCCGCCGGTCCGTCCTCGTCCACGACGAGGCGGTTCGCCGCCGACTGGATCTCCTCCATTCGCTCCGTCTGCTCTCGGCTCGCATCGGCGACCTCGTCGACGCGCCCGGCGACGTCCTCGGCCCGCTCGCGGGCGCCCTCGACGAGCGCGGTCACCTGCTCTGCGCTGACCGCCTGTTCGTCGGTCGCGACCGCGACCTCCGCGATCCCCTCGGAGGTCCGCTCGACGGCCTCGACGATCCCGCCGAGGCTGTCCATCGCGTCCTCGCCGCGGTCGATCCCCTCGTGGAGCTTCTCTGTCGTCTCCGCGAGGCTCTCGATCGTCTCGTCGGCGTCGGCCTGGACCTTGCCGACGGTCTCTTCGACCTCGCTGGCGCGCTGTCGCGACTCCTCGGCGAGCTGTTTCACCTCGTTGGCGACGACGGCGAAGCCCTCGCCCGCCTCGCCCGCGCGGGCGGCCTCGATCGAGGCGTTCAGCGCCAGCAGATTCGTCTGCTCGGCGATGTCGTCGATCGCGTCGAGCACCTCGTCCACCTCGTCGATCTGCGACTGGAGCCGTTCGAGGTCCTCGGAGGCCGCCGCGGCCGCGTCCGCGACCTCCTCCATCACCTCGATGGCCTCGTCGGCGGCCTCCTCGCCGGTCCGCGCGCGGGAGGCCGCCTCGGTGCTCGTCTCCTCGACGTCCTCGGCGGTGGCCGCTATCTCCTCGACGGTCGCGCTCATCTGTGAGACCTCGGCGCTCACCTCCTCCATATCTTCGGCCTGCTCGTCGGCGATCTCGCGGATCGCGGCGGATTCTTCGGCGACGACAGAGGAGGCCTCCGAGACGTCCTCAATCGGCTCTCTGAGGTCCTCTTCGACCTCGCGGGCCAGCTGCTCGCGGTCTTCGGCCTGCTTGCGCGCCTCCTCGCTGTACGCGTGGATGTAGGTGTCCATCGCGACCTGCTGGTCCAGCGCGAGCACTTTCAGCAGCGACGAGGCCCGCTCGACGACGGCGTCGACGGCGGCGGCCACGGGATCGTCCGCCCGCCCCCGCGTGGGCGAGGTGTCGCCCTCTTCGAGCCGGGACGGCGACTCGCCACCGACGACGCGCGAGAGGAAGCCGCCGCCCGATCGGCCGTCGGTGTCTCCCCCGGACCCGCGCCCGTCGGCGTCGCGCGCCGCGCCGGCGAACTCGGATTTCACCTCCTCGCCGATCGCATCGAGCAGTCCGTCGTAGTAGATGCTGTACGCGCCAAGGTAGAACTTCGGCCCGAGATCGAGCATCTCGTGGAGCTTTCCGACCCGCGCGCGGCGGGCGAAGTAGTCCTCGCCGTACTCGCCGTCGGCGAGCGATCGCAGGTAGGCCGCCTGGTCCGCCTTCAGCCGCTGCATCCCCTTGGAGGAGCGACCGAAGATCTCGTTCGAGGCGGGATCGCCCGTCAGGTGGTCGTAGAAGTCCTCGACGATGTCGTCGGCGACGGCGTCGAACGTCGGCTCCAATTCCCGCATCCGCTCTCTGTCCGCCTCGTCCAGGCGGACGAACGACTTCCGCCACTCCATCTCCTCGCGGTCGATGTCCAGATCCTCGAGTAGCCTGCGACCGTCGACGAGAGATCTGTTCTCGTCGGTCACAGCGACGCTGTCTCCGCTCATTACCAGAACGGGGGCGTGTCGGCCATAAGACTGTTATCTCCCCGCTATCAGCGCTGATACCGGACGGCCCGCGAACCGCGGACGGCAACGGTTACGTAAATTCGGCTGGAAACTCGGGTATGGACGGCGAGACGCTCCGCACCCGGCTCGAAGCCGACGAGTCGGCGTCGCTGTCGCTCCTCGGATCGCCGCGGTTTCTCCGTGCCGCGGCCGGCGGCGACCCCGCGCCGGAACCGCTCTTGGACGCCGCCGCCGAGAGCGAACACGCCGCCCGCGAGACCTTTCGGGCGTGGGTCGCCGACGAGTCGGACGCCGCGGCGCGCGCCGCCTTCGAGTCCGTGGTCGACCAGGAGCACGACCACCGCGAGCGGGTCGCCGCCGAACTCGACGGCTGGACGCCCGACGACGGCGGAGCCGGACCGATGCACGCGTACTTCCGCGGCCGCGACGCCACGGTCCAGCGGATCGCGGGCGGGATGGTCGGCCGCCCGCTCGTCACGCTCCGGACGCACGGGCGGCTGATCGCGTTCTTCGAAAACCGCGACTGCGACGTCGCGGCCCGCCGTGCGGACCTCTTCCGGGACCTCCGCGCGGAGACGGCCGCGGTGCTGGACGAGGGGCTGGCGCTCTTGGACGAGCGGTGCGCGGGCGACGAGGACTGGGAGGCCGCGCGGATGGTCGCGGGGTACACGATCCGGGTCGCCGGCGACGACACCGCCGACGCGCTGCGGTCGCTGGGGATCGATCCCGACGTCGAGGAGTGACTGGCTTTAGGCTTCGTCGGACGCCGCCGGACTCCGTCCGACGAGCACGACGAAGCTACGCTTCGTCGAACAGCTCCTCACCGTCGACCATATGCGCCCCGACGGCGTCCATATCGAGCGTCACGCCGAGGCCGGGCTCTTCGGGGACGGCGATCGAGCCGTCCTCGATGACGTCCTCCTCGACGAGGTCCTCCCACCACCCCAGTTCGTAGGAGTGGTACTCGACCGCCAGCGCGTTCGGGATCGCGGCGCCGACGTGGACGGCGGCCATCGTCGCGACGGGCGAGGCGACGTTGTGCATCGCGACGGGGACGTAGTACTGATTGGCGACGTCGGCGATCTTCCGCGTCTCGCGCATCCCGCCGACCTTCGGGAGGTCCGGCGCGACGATGTCGACCGCCTGATTCTCGACGAGGCGGCGCTCCTCTGTGACTCGGTACCGGTTCTCGCCGACGGCGATCGGCGTCGTCGTCGACTTCGTGACCTCCTCCTGGACGTCGAGGTTCTCCGGCGGCACGGGGTCTTCGAGCCACCAGACGTCGTACTCCTCGATCTCGGCGGCGAGGCGCTTGGCCGACCCGCCCGAGAAGGTCCAGTGGCAGTCGAAGGCGACGTCCGCGCGGTCCTTCACGCGCTCTGTGACCCGCTCTACGATCTCGGCCTTGTGGCGGATCTCGCCGGGGCGGAGGTGGCGGTTTGCCCGGTCCTTCTCCAGGCCGGAGGGCACGTCGAGGTCGAACTTCAGGGCGTCGTAGCCCAGTTCCTCGACGACGCGCTCGGCCTCGTCGGCGCAGGCCTCGGGGTCGGCCTCCTCTTCGGTGTGGCAGTCGCAGTAGACCCGCACCTCGTCGCGGTACTTCCCGCCCAGCAGCTGGTAGGCCGGGAGGTCGAGGATCTTCCCCGCGAGGTCGTGGAGCGCGACCTCGATGCCCGAGATCGCCGTCACGGTGACGCCCTCGACGCTTCCCTCGCCGGACATCTTCTGGATCAGGTGCTCGTACAGCCGGTCGACGTCGAGGGGGTTCTCCCCGACGATCATCGGCTTCATCCGCTCGACGAGCTCGGGGACGCCTGCGCCCCAGTAGGCCTCGCCGGTGCCGACGACGCCCGCGTCGGTGTAGACGCGCACCAGGGTCCACGGGAAGTTGCCGTCGATCATCGTGGTCTGGACGTCCGTGATCTCGACGTCCCGACCGCCGCCCCGCTCGGCCGTCGCGCCCATCGTCTCCGCGGAGAGCTCTCGCATCGTGTACTCCGCGTTCGGATCGTGTAAGTCGGCGTAGTCGATTCCCATACCGGGTGATTTACTCGATAGGAGGTAAATCTTTGGAGAACCGCGGTCGACCCCCGATTCCGTCGGCGCTTACCACTCGGCCAGGCGGTTCAGCACGGAGACGATGCGGAGCACAGAGCCCGCGTCGCCGGGGCCGTACACCAGGTCGTCGGTGGCGCGGACGTGGTTGAGCACCGACGCCGAGGCGTGTTCGGGCGCGGCGGCGATGCCGGCGTCGGCCTCGTCGGCCCACTCCATCACGCGCAGGTCGGACTTGCTGTCGCCCATGACCAGCACGAACGGGTCGTCGATGCTCAGGACGTCGAGCGCCTCCCGGACGCCGGTGGGCTTGTCGAGGTCGAGCGAGCCGATCTCGGCGGCGTCGGCGTGGTAGTACGCCACGTCGATCCGATCGAAGCGCTCGCGCACGGCCTCGGGGATCGCCTCGACCCCACAGGTCGGCGCGGCGTCTTCGCGTGCGAGCACCGCGTCGATCTCCGGGTCGGCGTCGGCGTAGTACGCCCGGGCCCAGTCGGCGGAGTCGGCCGGACCCTCGCGGTCGCCGTCGCGCGTCTCGATCCCGACGTCGCCGACGCCCTCGACGCTCTCGACGACGGCGCCCCCGAGGAGGTCGACGAGGTGGACGAGCCCCGCGTCGATGACCTCGGCGGCGGCGTCGCTGCCGACATCGAAGTTCGGCTTGAGCGTCACGTTGAACTCGTTGCCCTGGAGGTGAGCCGAGCGGCGGAGTTCGGCGTCCGCCCCCGTGAGGACGCGCGAGCGGACGCGGGCGAAGACGTCCCGGATCTCGTCGTCGAGCGACTCGTAGAGGAGCCGCTTCGTGTCGGAGCCGTGGCCGGGCGTGAACACCCCGGTCCCGGCCTCGTAGACGATGCTGAACGACCCCGAGTGGACGAGTTCGGTGCCGAGCCCCTGGATCATAAACCCCTTCACGTTCTCGAGGGTCTGGCCGGTGCAGATCACGATCGGGACGCCGGACTCGTGGAGTTCGGTGAGGAGGTGCAGCGTCTCGCGCGGGATCTCGTTGTCCGTCCGGCCGGCGGAGCGGAGCGTCTCGTCGACGTCGAGCACGAGCGCGTTCACCGCGCGGCCGTACTCCGCGTGGAGGTCGAGCGCGGTGAAGGTCTGCTCGCGGGTCGCGTGCGCGGCGATCTCGGCCATCGTCTCGCCGGCGGCGAAGGCCTCCGAGACGTCGGCTTTCCGCTCTGTGAGGTCGTCGCTGGCGTCCTGCCAGTACCCGAGCGCGACGCGGGAGTCGACGGGCGGAAAGAGGTCGACGAAGTTCTGGAGATCGTAGAGCGTGTCGGTCTCGTAGTCCTCGTAGAGGCGATACAGGAGGTCGTACCGGTCCATACCACAACGCCGTCGGCCGTCGGTAAAAACGCACCTCCCTTGAGTCCGGGTCGGGTCGGCCGCGCGGCCAGGGAAACGCTCAAACCCGGGTGTGTCCTACAGCGGGGTATGGCAGACTGGACCGACAGCATCGTCGGAGACCGGATGACTGTCGACCGGGAGTTCAACGACCGCGTGGAGAACTCGCGGTTCACGAGTCAGGAGTGGGGACTCATCATGACGGCGACGGAACTGGAGATCGAACACGCCGGCGACCCCGAGCGCGCGCGGATCGTCGCCGACACGGAGAAGCTCCCGCAGATCATGCCCGAGCTCGACAACGTCCGCTCCCAGATGGCGCAGATGGGCGGCGCGCCCGGCGAGGACTCGGACTCCGGCGGCGGCATCGTCGACTCGCTGAAGGGCGCGCTCGGCCTCGGGAACGGGACGGGCGGCAACGACCAGGAGCGGCTGGACGCCGCCGAGCGGCTCACCCAGGCCTACGCGGACGCGCTCCAGGACCACCTCGAATCGAAGAACAAGTGGGAGCAGGTCCGGATCGCCTACCAGGAGTAATCCCGTAGCGCTGTCGGCGCCAGACGGGGCGATCGTCGAGGAGAACGCTTTCCTCCCGGGCTGTCTTTCTCACGCGTATGACTCACGACGGCGACGACGTTCGTACCCTCGGCGACGTCCGGCTCGAACGCGTCCGCGAGAACGTCTGGGAGATCCCACGCGAGGGGGGAATGAACGCCCCCGCGCGGGTGTTCGCGAGCGAGCAACTGCTCGAACAGATCGCCGACGACAAGACCCTCCAGCAGCTCCGGAACGCGACGCACCTCCCGGGAGTCGTCGGCCGGGCGATCTGTATGCCGGACGGCCACCAGGGGTACGGCTTCCCCGTCGGCGGCGTCGCCGCGACCGACGCCGAGACCGGCTGCATCTCGCCAGGCGGGATCGGCTACGACATCAACTGCGGCGTCCGGATGATGCGGACGAACCTCACCTACGACGACGTCGAGGGCCGGGAGGAAGAGCTCGTCGAGTCGCTGTTCGCGAACGTGCCCTCGGGGCTCGGCGGCGGCGGGATCGTCGAGGGCGACCGCGAGACGATCGAGGCCATCCTCGCCCGCGGCGTCGACTGGGCGCTCGAACACGGCTACGCCGTCCCGGACGATCTCGCACACTGCGAGGACGAGGGGATGCGCCACGACGCCGACCCCGAGGCCGTCTCCCAGAAGGCCAAAGACCGGGGCAAAAATCAGATCGGGAGCCTCGGCTCCGGGAACCACTTCCTCGAAGTGCAGCGCGTTACCGACGTCTACCGGCCGGACGTCGCCGAGGCGTTCGGACTCGAACCGGACCAGATCGTCGTCCTCATCCACTGCGGGTCCCGCGGGCTGGGCCACCAGATCTGCTCGGACTACCTCCGGCGGATCGAAGAGACCCACGGCGACCTCCTGGAGTCGCTGCCGGACAGGGAACTGGCGGCCGCCCCGGCCGGCTCCGCGCTGGCCGAGGAGTACTACGGCGCGATGTGCGCGGCGATCAACTTCGCGTGGGTGAACCGCCAGCTGATCATGCACCGGACGCGCCGGGTGTTCGAGCGCGTCTTCGACCGCGACTGGGAGGCGATGGAGATGGAACTCCTCTACGACGTCGCCCACAACATCGGCAAGCGGGAGGTCCACGAGGTCCCCGTCGACGAACGCGGCCAGCCGACGGCCGTCGGCGACGCCGTCGATACGGCAGAGCGGGAGCTCTACGTCCACCGCAAGGGCGCGACGCGCGCGTTCCCGGCCGGGCGGCCGGAGGTCCCGAAGGCGTACCGGGACGTCGGCCAGCCGATCATCATCCCGGGCAGTATGGGCGCGGGCTCGTACGTCCTGCGCGGCGGCGAGCGCTCGCTCGAACTGTCCTTCGGCTCGACGGCCCACGGCGCCGGGCGGACGATGAGCCGCACGCAGGCGAAAAACGAGTTCTGGGGCGAGACCGTCCAGGACGAGCTCCGCGACCAGGAGAAGATCTACGTGAAGGCCCAGTCGGGCGCGACCGTCGCCGAGGAGGCCCCCGGCGTCTACAAGGACGTCGACGAGGTGGTCCGCGTCTCGGACGAACTCGGCATCGGCGACAAGGTGGCGCGCACGTACCCCGTCTGCAACATCAAGGGATAGCGTTCGCTCCCGGCTCGATCCACCGCGTGGGGCGAACAGGCGGCGCGTGCTCGGTTGCCACAGGAGCGGCCGCAATCTATCGCTCGTCCGCCCGCACGCCCTCGTGCGATCGGGTGAGCGAACGCTTGCAACCGCTCCGATACCCGCGAGGGCGCGCCGCGCACCCGCCCTGACCCCCGCGGACCGTACTCACCGCACGGCGGGCGTGGCCTCGCCTTCGTATATAAACCTCCCCGGTCGCCAGGCGGCGAGAGCGGGCGGACGCGCGGACTACGGGCGATGGAGACAGACGACCAACCGCTCGTCCTCGTGGACGACACAGAGCCGCCCGGCGCCGTCGACGTCGAAGGAGTGCGCCCGGCGCTCGGTGAGGAGCAGCCGGGAGAACGGCTCGCCGCAGGCCGGGCAGTCGACTTTCTCGCGGTTCTCGTAGAGCGTGGTGTCGCCGTCGTCGCTGAGGAGCTTCATCCGGTGCCGGACGGCGTGTTGGTCGAAGCGGTCGGCCATCACGGGGCGGTCGGCCCGCCGGCGACAAAGCCGTTCCGTCGGCGGGCCGAGCGCGGTCACTCCAGCCGCGAGAGGCGGTCGCGCGCGGTCGCCAGCGCCACCTCGTCGTCGTCTCTGAGGTACGTCGCGAGCTCGCGCGCGGCGCGGACGAGCGACTCCGACTCCGCGGCCGGAACGTCGCCGTAGAGGGCGTCCACTCGCGCGATGTGAGTTTCGAGCGTCTCGCGAACCGTCCGAGCGCTCGGATCGGGGTGGTCCTCCAGCCACACGCCGAGGTCCGAGCAGAAGCCGTCGAGCACCTCGGCGTACGCCAGCCCGCGAGCGTCGGTCATCTCCGAGGGGACCTCCTCCGGCGCCGGGCGGTCGCCGCCGTCGGCCCCGCGCAGGAGCGAGAGGACGTAGAGCCGCATCTCGTCGGTCGGGTCCCGCGTCCGCTCGTACACGTCGACCGCGTGCAGTAGTTCCGCGGCCGCGAGCACCGTGTCGTCGACCGTCCGGAGGTCGACGCCGCGCACGAAGCCCCGCTTGCGGACGTAGTCCCGGAGGGTCGACTTCAGCCCGTCGGCGACGTCGCCGATCCCGGTGGCCGAATCGAGCGCGTTCCGGTGTTCGGAGAGGTCCAGTTCCGCCGGGCTGTCGGTGTGGCGCTCGCGGTCGCCGGTCCCGACGCTCCGGAGGCTCCCGCAGTCCGGGCACGCCACTCGGCCCGTCTCGAAGTACGACCACTCCCGGCCACAGTCCGTACAGCGGCGCCGGCCACGGATGCGCATACCCGAAACGTCGCGGCCGACGCCCAAAAGCGCGTCGCGACGCCGTTGACGGGCGAACGTCCCGTTTCGACCGCCGGCGAATGGGCGGACGGCTCACGCTTCGCCGTAGTCGACATATTTATGTGGAGCAATCGGCAACCATCGGGTGACGCTTCGCTTTGGAGGGCCGAAGCGTCAGCGGGGACCAATTCAGGGCGGCAAGCTTCCGCGTGTTTTTCACGCGGCTTGCTTCCTTTTCGCGAAGTAATCGACGAGCGGGAGCCGTCTCCGTCGTTGCGAATCTCAATCGTCGACTACTGGCTCGATCACGGAGTGGCAACAGAAGCGACCACAGTCCGGAATACAAATTACGTTGACATATTCGTCTTTTGACTCGGAAATAGTAAACTGAAATATATGTTCGCGGTCACTCATCTGCCAGATCGGCGGCTACCATCCATTTCGGGTATCGTCGGGGTCGATTCAGGCCGATATGTTTATTTTGGAGAACACTAACATCCGAATAGATTCCACGGATGTATGACCTGACAGGATTCCAGCGTGACCTGCTGTACGTCATCGCGGGGCTCGACGAACCGCACGGACTCGCGATCAAGGAAGAACTCGAAGAGTACTACGAAAAGGAGATCCACCACGGCCGGCTGTATCCCAACCTCGATACGCTCGTCGAGAAGGGCCTCGTCGACAAGGGACAGCGCGACCGCCGGACGAACTACTACACGCTCACCCGTCGCGGCCGCCGCGAGATCGCGGCGCGGAAGGACTGGGAGAGCACCTACATCAACGTCTCTTTCGAAGGCATCGACGACGACTGATAGCGATCACTCTCGTCTCTTAGCACCGAACGCCGTCAGTGGGTGACGTTCGGCGGTAAACAGTGAGAGTAATCACTACGAGACCGATCGGTCCATCGCCATCAGTTCCTGCGTTCGTTCCCGCGATCAGCGACGGCACTGGACGTCACTCCGTGGACGCGTCGTCGTCGCCGACGATCCGAGCGCCGAAGGTGAATCCGCTCTCGCCGTCCGAACCGTCCCGGTCGGACTCGCCACCGACGTCGTCGGCGGAAGCGGCGGGCGCCCCGTCGGCGGCGACGGCTCGGTCGTGGATCGCTCCGGTCGTCGGCTCGTCCGGTTGCATCACGGCCGGATCGACGGCGTAGGGCGCGAGCGGTTGCCTCTTGATGAGCACGGGAAGGACGTGCCGCGCGAAGTTCACGACGAGGACGAGCAGGATCGGCCCGAGGAAGATCCCGTACCAGCCGAAGAGCAGCGGGCCCAGCGTGTAGGCGATCATCACCGCGCCGACGTGGAGGTTCCGCCCCGACACGTACGGCCTGAGCACGAGGTCCGGAATCGTGTCCACCACGACGAACGAGACGGCGACGAAGACGGCTGTGAACCACAGCGTCGCCGGATCGAACAGGTACGACGTGACGCCGAGATACGCCGCGACGGGGACGTAGACGAGCTTCATCCCGACGACGGGGACCAGGCTCGCGACGCCGGTCAGGAGTCCGACGAGCTCCGGCGCCGGGATGGAGACGCCGGGCGGCGAGATCACGTTCAACAGCGCGTACGCGACGACGCCGATCGTCCCCGTGAGGACCGCGTTCAGGATGTTGCCGAAGAAGATGTGGGTGAAGTCGCGGTCGACGCCGGCCAGGAACGCCTCCATCACGCCCCGGTCATCGCCGACCTGTCTCCTGATCCAGGCGGTGAGCTTCCGGTCGTCCCGGAGCAGGTAGAACGCCAGCGCGATCATCGCAAAGAGGTGAACGAGGCCGAAGCCGACGAACGCCAGGACGTTGCCGGCCGAGCCGATCGAAGCGAAGAGCCGCCGGATCTGGTCGGTGGTGATCGTCTCGGGGTCGAACGCCAGCAGCCGCTCCACGTCGGTCAGCCGGGCCAACTGCGCCTCGGTGATCGGGTACTGCGAGAGGTCGAAGACGCCCTGGTTCGTGAGCCGAGTCAGCTCGCTGACGGCGATCGCGCCCGTGTACGCGATGAGGACGAGCGCCGGCAGCGCCAGGACGAACAGGGCGACGGCGGCCGCGAGGCTCGGCGGTCGGACGCGCTTTTTGATCCGCCGGTAGATCGGCCGGGTCGAGTAGTAGAGGAAGATGCCGAAGACGAACGTGCCGATAAACGAGTAGATCACGTACGCGAGCCCCACCCCGAGCGCGGCCCCGCCCAGCCACCAGGAGAGCCGCGAGCGGTCCAACTCGGGAACGGACATACCGAATCAGGGACCGCGACGGACCAAAAGTCTACCGCGGGGTCGGGGTCGGCGTCCCCGACGGCTCCGCCGGCGCCGACGTCGATCCGGTCCGGGACCCCGAATCGCTCCCCTCGACGGTCGCGGTGCCGACGTCGCAGGCGACGGCGGTGGAGACGACCCGCGCCCGGACGCTGCTGTCGGGGCGGACCGCGACGTGGGTCGCCGAGTCGTTGCAGTCGACGAAGTCCCGGCGGATGCCCAGGAGGCGGCCGTCGGCGGCGGGGGGGTCGACCGCCAGCACGTAGTCGGCCCGGCGGAACACCTCGACGAGGAGCGTCCCGTACGCCGGGAACGTCGGTTCGAACGCGAACACGACGTCGTCGGTCGAGACGTCGCGGAGGCGGAGCGAGACCGGCCGCCGCTCGGAGTCGTCGTTCCAGACCACGATCCGGTGGTGGTGTGCCGGCGAGGGCTCGCCGATCTGCCGGGTCTCGAAGGGGTCACCCGCGTCGAACTCGGAGAGGCTGCCGTAGCCGCTGGGCGGGAGGGGCTCGGGGGTCGTTCCGGTCGACGGCGTCCCGGCGCCCACGCCGTCGAGACAGCCGGAGAGGGAGCCAGCGAGGAGGGCGGGGACGAACGAGAGCAGCTCGCGGCGACGCATTACCTCGGCGTACGGCGGACCGTACCATACCCGTTGGGATAGGTGGAACGCGCGTTTGAGTTACCGCGGGCGTCCGGGGCCGGCGCCGATCCGCGACTCAGGTCCAGTCGTCGAGGCCGGTCTGGACCAGCGAGGACTCGATCCGCTCTAAGCCGCGGGCGACCTCGTCGGCGTCGACCTCCCACTCGTCTGTGACGTACGCCCGCGCGGCCTCGACGTCCGGCGAGAGGTCCGTCCCGAAGTCGAAGTCGTCCGTCACCGGCGGGTCCAAGAACAGCTCCCTGACCCGATCGGCGTTCTCGATGTAGGCCTCGCGGTCGTCGAGCACCGCCCAGAGGTCGCCGTGCTCGCGGACGGCCGACAGCGCCGTCTTCGGGCCGACCCCCGAGAGCCCGTCGTTGAAGTCGGTCCCGCAGAGGATCGCGACGTCGACGAGCTGCTCGCGGGTGAGATCGTGCGCGGCGAGGGTGGCGTCGAGGTCCATCAGCTCGGGATCGCCCTTCGAGGTGAGCTGCCGGAGCGTGTAGGGCGCGCCGAACAGCAGCGTGTCGTAGTCCTCGCTGCCGACGTAGTCGACGGCGCCGCGCCTGGCCATGTACGACGCCTGCGCCTCGCCCTCGGCGGGGGCCTCGACGATCGGCACGTCGAGTAAGGCGAGGAGCTCCCGCGTCGTCTCGTGGATCACGTCCGTCAGGCGCTGCGTGCGGGCTTCCAGCCGGGCGGCGGCCACGTCGTCGCCGCGTTCCTCGGCCGCCTTCCGCTGTTCTTCGGCGCGCTCGCGGGCCTCGCGCCGCTCGGCGACCTCCTCGTCCTTCAGGTCGGTCACGCCGCCGTCGAAGACGAACACGGGCGTGAGGTCGTGCTCGAAGAACTTCGGGAGCCCCTGGACGAGGCCGATGAGGTTCGCGACCTCCTCGCCCGCGTCGGTCGTGTAGGCGCCCTCGCGCGTGAACTTGACCGTCGTCGTGAGGTAGCGATACAGCCAGTTGTGCGCGTCGACGGCGACGACGCTGCCCGCGACCTCGTCGAACCCGATCTTCGAGAGGACCGCGAGACTGCGTAGATCTGCGTTGCCCATTATCCCGGTGTCGGTGCCGCGGAGAGTTAACCGTCCGGATCGACGTCGGCCGGCGGGTCGCTGGGGTCGGCCTCCGTCGACGGCCGCTCGACGGCGTCCACCGTCGGATCGGCGAGATCGGCGAGGACCGCGGGAGGATCCGCACCCTCTCGCGCGGCCAGGAACGACGCTTCCGGATCCGCGGGGTCGCGGGCGCGGAAGCGGTCCAAGCCGGCGCGGTATCGGTCCCCGGGGCGATCGCGCCCGGCCGCCGCGGCGGGGTCGGCGGGCCGTTCGAGGACGAGTTCGGCGACGCCGGTCTCGCGGCCGGTCCAGGCGAAGCCCGCCTTGTACATCGCCTCGTACGCGAAGGGGTTGTTGACGGCGATCCGGAGCCGATCGTACCCGCGGTCGGCCGCCCGCGGCGCGACGAACGCCGCGAGGCGCGGGCCCAGGCCGTTCCCCTTCGCGTCGTCGCGGACGGTGACGTACCGGTACCAGAGCGTCGCGTCCTCGGTCCGGTCCGCGTTGAACGCCAGCGCGGCCGCGACTCCCGCCTCGAAGTCAGCGTCGGCGCCAGCGGCCGCGTCGTCGGTGGCCGTGTCGCCGGCAGTCGAGTCTTCGGCGGTCGATCCGTCAGCCGCCGGCTCCTCGGCCTCCCGGACGACCGCCTTCCCGGTGTTCGACATCACGAACTTCCCGGCGTAGGCGAAGCGCCGGTAGTCGAGTCTGAGCTGTGGCCCCTCCGGCGGCCAGCCCAGGACGGCGAATTCCATCGATCGGAGTGGGACGCCGACCGGCAAGAGTCCGGCGGTGTGCGAGCGGATCGGTGCCGACGCCGACAGGCCCTTTTCGGCCCCGAACGTACTCGGAGTATGCCCCGATTCGGCCCCGGCGACGTCCGCTTTTTCGACCGCGTGGCGCGCCTCTACGACGCCGCGATGCCCCGGGCGCGCGTCGGTCCGTTCGCGGACGCGTTCGCCTTCGCGGACCGGCCGATCGAGCGCGTCCTCGACCTGGCCGGCGGCACCGGACGGGCCTCGCGGGGGCTGGCCGCGCTCGGGATCGACGCCGTCGTCGTCGACGCCTCGGCGGGGATGCTCGCCCGCGCCCGCGACGCCGGGCACCCGACCGTCCGCGCCGACGTGACGCGCCTGCCGGTCCGGACCGACGCGGTCGATGCGGCCGTCGTCGTCGACGCACTCCACCACGTCCCCGACCCGGACGCGGCGCTGGAAGCGGCCGCTCGCGTCGTCCGACCCGGCGGCGTGCTCGTGGTGCAGGAGTTCCACCCGCGCGGCCTCCGCGGGCGCGCGCTCGTCGCGGCCGAGCGCGCCGTCGGCTTCGACTCGACGTTCTGGACGCCCTCGGAGCTCTGCGAGCGCCTCGCGGCGGCCGGCTTCGAGCCCCGGATCGCCCGCGGGGGGTTCGACTACGTGGTTGTCGGCCGGGTCCCGGAGCATTCGAGCGGATTCCGAGAGAGCCATTAGGGAGCGTTCGAATCCACGGGTATGGCACCATTGGCTTCGGAGGAGTCGTTCCTCGCGCGACGCATCGACGCCGCCGCGGCCCCCCTCGCCGCGGTCGACGTCCTGGCGCTCTCGGCGGTGTTGACCGTCGGCGTGATCAACCACAACGGCGTCGAGTACCTCTCTGCGGACCCCGTCGGCTGGGCTCTGACGCTCGTTCCCTTCCTCGTCGGCTGGGGCGTCGCGGGGCCGCTCGTCGGGGCGTACTCCGCCGGCGCGGCGGAGTCGGCGAAGGCCGCGATTCCGCTCGCCGTCCGGGCGTGGGTGCCGGGCGCGATCGTCGGCTTCGCGCTCCGGGCCTCGCCGCTCTTCTCGGGCGGCTTCCAGCTAACTTTCGGCGTCGTCGTCCTGCTCTTCGGCGGCGTGGCGCTCGTCGCCGGGCGCTGGCTCTTCTTCAAGCTCTTCCGATAGTCCGGTATGGGTCGCGACCGCGACCGAGAGGGTCCGGTCTCGGTGGCTCACAGTGATTACTCTCACTGTTTACCGTCGAACGCCGTCACCGCGGGTGGCGTTCGGCGGGAAGAGACGAGAGTAATCACTATCAGAGATACCGAGCGAGCGCGATCCCGACGCCAGAGGCGACGGCCGCGAACCCGGCCAGGACGGCGAACAGCACCGGCGGCGTCGCGTAGGTCAGGATCCCGCCCGCGATCGCCCCGCCGAGCGCGCCGACGCCGAACACGCCGAGGTAGGTGTAGCCGTAGGAGAGCCCGCGCGTCCCCGGCGGCGAGTACTCCGCGACGGTCGCCTGATACAGGGGCTGGACGAGAAAGAGCGCGGCGCCCAGCACCGCCCCGATGATCAGGAGGGGGGCGAGCCCCGCGCTCGCGGCCGGGAGGAAGACGACCGCGAGGACCGCGAGCAGGCCGAAGCCGCCGACCAGTCCGTACTCGACCGGGATCCGGTCTGTCAGTTTGCCCCCGACGTACTGCCCGAAGACGCCGACGATCAGGAGCCCCGAGTAGAAGTACCGCTCGGGGTTGATCGTCCGCGTCGCGTCGGGGTCGACGCCGAGCGCGTCGGTCACCGCGGGCGGGAGGAGCGTGGTGATCGGAACCGGCTCGAACGCCGGGAACGATTCGAGCAGGTTCGGCAGGAACGTCAGGACGCCGCGGTAGTAGAGCCCCGAGCACATCACGACCACGAAGACGAGCGCGAACGCCCCGGCGAAGAGCCGCCGCGACTCGGAGACGAACTCCGCGAGGGAGTCGACGCTGTCGGTCCGCGAGTCGCCGCCGTCGCCGCGAGGCGCTCCCTCGTTCGCGTCGTCGGGGTCGGGCTCGACTGCCGCGGTCTCGTCGAACTGCGCCCGGAGCGCGTACGCGCCGGCCGCCAGCGCCGGCACCGCGAGGACGACGGCCACGACCGTCCAGTCGACGAAGAGGAGGAGGATCGCGGTGAGGAGCGGGCCGAGGCCCGTCCCGACGTTCCCCGCGATGCCGTGGTACGCGAAGCCGGTGCCGCGCTCGCGGACGCCCTTGGAGATGAGCGTCAGCCCGGCGGGGTGGTAGACGCTGGCGGCCGCGCCCCACAGCAGGAGCGCGAGCGTGACGACGAGCAGATTCGGCGAGACGCCGAGGAGGAGGAACGACCCGGCCATCCCGAACAGACACAGCGTGATGAGCCGCGCGGAGCCGACGCGGTCGACGAGGACGCCGCCGGGGAGCGCGCCGACGCCGAAGAGCCCGTAGCCCGCGGTCACGACGAGCCCGAGCGTGGCGGCGGTCACCTCGACCTCGACCACGCCGAGCGGGAGGACGTCGAACTCGGCGAGCCAGATGGAGACGAAGATCGGGATCGAGAGCTCGTAGGTGTGGACCATCCCGTGGGCCAGGCTCACAAGCGCGACGATCGACCGGTCGTTCCCGTTCACGTCCACCGTTCGACGAGGCGATCAATTCAACGCTCCGATGTCTCCCGCGCGGCACGCTCGCGCGCGCCGGCCTGTGCGAATCGCCGGCTCTGCCGCAGTGATCGACGGATTTCGATCCGTCGGTACTCTGGCCTCGATTTCGTCGCAGACCTATGTCTGAGGGCCTCTAACACGAATTTCGGTTCATAAGTTATAGAAATCCATCGGAGACCCAACTACGAATTTACCCGTTATTGATGGGAAAAAATTATATTCCCTACACTCGTAGTATACATTGTATTATGACAGGGTACTACGACTACGTTCTCGGCCTCATCCCGCTCGCGCTGTTCGGTCTCACTGGTGGGCTCGTCCAGACGAGCCTCACGCTCACGCAGGCAGTCCCGATCGCCGCGGCGGTCGCCGCCGGGATCATCGGCCACGCGATGTTCGTCCGCTCGCCGGTGAACCGCGGGCCGCGCTCGGGCCTCTCCGGAACGGAGTCGACCCAGAGCCAGAACATCGGCGTCCAGAACGCCGACTGAAGTCGGCCCTGTCGTCGGCGTTCGCCGCTCGCCGCTCGGTCCTTCGCCTCCGTCCGCCGGTCGGTGACGCCTTCCCCAGGTTCTTATCGCTGCCCCCCGAACCGGCGGGTATGACCGAGACGTTGTTTCTGAACAGTGCCGAAGTCGACGGGCTCGCGACGCCCGCAGAGTTCGTCGACGCCGTCCGGGAGGCCTACCGACAGCGGGGCGAGGGCGCGCCCGCGGAGCCCCGGACGAAGCTCACGAACGCCGAGCCGCCGGGCTTTTTCACCGCCTACGCCGCCGTGCTCCCCGAGACGGGCGCGATGGGCGGCTATATGTACTCCGCGGGCTTCGGCGCCGAGGACGCGTGGTTTATGACGCCGCTGTTCGACGCCGAGTCCGGAGAGCCGCTCGCGCTCGTCGACGGCGCGAGTATGAACCCCTACAAGACCGGCGCGGCCGGCGCGGTCGCGGCCGACGAACTCGCCCGCGCGGACGCCACCTCGGCGGCGATCATCGGCAGCGGCCCGCAGGCGAAGGGCCAGCTCCGCGCGCTCGCGACCGTCCGCGACTTCGAGACCGTGTGGGTGTACTCGCCGACCAAGGAGCACCGCGAGTCGTTCGCCGGCGAGATGGACCGCCGGCTGGACGCCAGCGTCGCGGCCGTCGCCTCCGCCGCCGCCGCCATCGAGGACGCCGACGTCGTCGTGACCGCGACGAACGCCGACGAGCCGGTGTTCGACGGCGACGCGCTCGAACCCGGCACGCACGTCACGGCGATGGGCCAGTACGACCCCGAGAAGCGCGAACTCGACGACGCGACGATCGAGCGGGCGACGTACGTCCCCGACCTCCGCGAGCGGGCCTTCCAGGACGCGGGCTCGTTCCTCCACGCCCTCGATGCGGGCGTCGTCGACGAGGACCACGTCCACGCCGAACTGGGCGAGGTCGTCGCCGGCGAGGCCCCCGGCCGCGAGGACGCCGAGGAGATCACCGTCTTCGACAGCGGTGGGACGGGCATCGAGACCGTCGCCGGAGCGTACCTGCTCTACAAGAAAGCCCGAGAGGAGGACCTGGGGACGACGGTCGACGTCTCGCCCGGCAGCGAGGCGCTCACCGGCGAGTGAGCCTCACTGGAGTCGATATCTGAGAAGCGCCGCGATCCCGCCGAGGTTCTTCAGCTGGCGGCCGGGGTCGAACTCCCCGGAGAAGACCGTCACCTCGCCGCCCTGGCGCTCGACCGACTGAATGACGTCGTTGACGTCGACGTCCCAGTCGCCCTCGCCCTGGCGCTCCTGCCGCAGGCGGTCGTCGACGACGAGCAGTTCCTCGACAGCGCCGAACTCCGCGGCTTCTGCGACCTCGTCGATCCCGTAGGCGACCTTCTCGTCCGTCGCGATGCCCTCGGTCAGCTCGTCGATCAGTTCGGCCTCCTTCGAGATCCTGGTCTGGGTCTGTACCTCGTCGACGGCGCCGCGCTTGAGCACCTCGTGGACCCCGCGGTCGCCGACGCCGGCGGTGTCGACCATCGTGATCAGGTCCGCGGTTTCGGGGTGACTTTCCGCGATGTGGTCGCGGGCGTCCTGCTTCGTGAAGCCCGGGCCCGCGAGGATGATCGCGTCGACGTCCATCCGCGCGAGCGCGTCGCCGAGTTCGGCGAACAGTTCGGACCGCGGCCGGGCGTACTCGCCCTTTCCGGTGGGGGCGGTGAACGAAAATCGCTCTTCGGTCCCGTACTGCGCGACCGTGTGGATGTGCGCCTCGCCCTCTTCCACGGTGGCGATGGCGACGTCGGCGTTCTCGGCGGCCTCCTCGGCGGCCTCGATCCGCTCGATTTGATCGGGCTTGAAGTGCTTCTCGATGGTGAGCTCGTCGTGCTCCTCGACGTTGATCGTGTGGTGGTGGCCGAGCTGGTCCTCGCGCGAGCAGTCGACGATCTCGCCGCCGACCCGCAGGCGGTTGGCGAAGCGCGCGAACTCGACGTCCGCGACCTCGATCGTCACGAAGAGGTGCTCGCGCTGGCCGCCGGTGTCGCGGAGGTTCTCGTCGTCGCGCTGGATCCGGCGGGTGGTGTCGCCGGAGACGAGGTCCCCCGTTTCGAGGACGTGCGAGAGGTGCCAGAGGTCGTCGACGTTCTCGGGGACCACCGTCATCCGCTCGCGGCCCTCCTCGCCGCGGCCGCGACTGGAGATTCGCATATCGGGACTGGAGCGTCGGGGAAGAAAGGTCCTGTTATCCGTCCGTGCGCCGCTAGGCGAGCGCCAGCGCCGCGAGGTTGCCGAGGGCGAGGACGCCGCCCAGGAGGTAGGAGCCGTACGTCACGCCCAGCCGGCGGAAGACGAAGAACACGGCGGCGAGGACGACCACGAGCCCGACGACGCCCACGAGGAGAAAGGCGAGGCTGCCGACGCCGTGGCCGGTGGCGCCCTGGAGGTACGACACCGCGGAGACGCGGGTGACCTCGTCGGCGAGGTCGCGCCGGGACGTAGTGGACATTGCCTCACGGGCGGGCTGGAGTTGCCGCTTCGTGTGTGATCGTGTCTCATTAGCAATAAAGTCCCACCCGAGAGCATAGAGTGCGTCTCAGGGCCATACGCGCCGATCGGCGCGGTGGTCGGAGCTGTCGCTCAGACGGCCGGCCGCTCGTCGGCTGCGTCGCCGCCGTCGCGCACCTCGACCGGGTGGATCTCGCCCCAGCGGTCCCGATCAGGTAGTACGCGGCGACCGCGGCGTAGAAGCCGAGAAAGCCCCCGGCGAGGAAGCCGACCGGCGGGATCGCGTTGAGCGCGCCCGCGACGAGGCCGGCCGCGAGGACGATCGCGAAGCCCGAGAGCCACGCGGTGGCGTACGTCCCCGAGGTCAGCACGGGGCGGAGTTCGCCGACCGAGAACGCCCGGCTCAGGTCGTCGTGCTCGGCGATCGTCGCGATCGCGGCGGGCACGATATAGGCGGCCAGGAGCGTCAGCACGAGCGCGAGCACGCCCCCGACGAGGATCACGAGGAGGCCGATCCCGAGGCCGAGGCCGCTCTGCGGCCCGACGGGCCCCGGACCGGACATTCCCCCGGTCGAGCCGCCGACCACGACGAACGAGAGGACGCCGCCGCCGATCACGACCGCGGAGACGACGGCGGGCACGAGGCCGTAGACGACCACGACCGCGAAGGCCCGGAGGCCGTCGCCGAGGAGGTCGCCCCACTCGTCGAACGCGGGCGGGTGCTCGTTTCCGCGCATCGTCTCGCGGACGACGCGGACGAGGTAGCCGAGGACGAGGATCGCGGGGATCACGAGCGCGCCGAGCAGGCTGAGGACCCCGCCGATGAGGACCGTGGTGAGCCACGAGTCCTCGTCGTTGCGGAGGTACTGCAGGGATCGTTGAATCATTGGTATCACCGAGCGAGGGAGACGGACGGAGCCGGATGGTCGCTCGGGAGAGATACGCCGACCACGGAGATAAAGCCGCACTGACGCGTGCTGGCCGGTCGCACGGGGCGAGTGGCTCACAGGAGGGAGCCGGAGAGATCCGGGCCTCAGTCTTCGACGATCTCGCTCCCGCCGGGCGGGAGGAACTCCTGGATCCTGTCTGCGGTCGCCACCTTCCGGAGGAACGACTGGTCGGCGAAGCGTTCCTTGAATTTTCGGTAGAGCATCTTCGCGGCGTCGTTCTGGGCGTAGCGACCCGGCTGGAGCCGGACGGAGGTCTCCACGCGGTCTTCGATCGCCGACGGCGGCCCGCCGAGCACGCGCGTTTCGCCCTCGCACTGGATCCCGACCGCGACCTCGGCCTCGACGTCGCGGAAGTACGTCCGGTCGCCGCGGATGACGAACGAGCCCTTCTCGATGTACTCGCCGGACTCGGGCGTCTTCGAGACTTGATCGGGCGTCACCATGTACGCCTCACCGGCGTACCGCCCCTCCTTCCAGATCGAGGAGTACGAGACCGCGAACTGGGCGGCCTCCTCCTTCGTCCGCTCGGGGAAGTCGACGGCCTCGGACGGTTCGGAGGGACCGGTCGCCTTCACGATCGTCACGGGCCCGCCGTGGGCCTGCGTGTGGAAGAAGAGGTCGTGCTGATCGAGGTACTTCGTGACGATCTCCTCGTTCTGGTCGGCGTTGCGGCCGCCGATCACGAGGAAGCCGTCGGAGGTGCGGAACCACCGGAAGCGCTCGTACCAGTGGTCCGACTGCCGGATCGGGATCGACTCCATCGCCAGCCAGTCGCGCTCCTCGCGCTCGTCGGGCTCTTCGTCGTCCGCCTCCTCGGCGTCGTCTTCCTCCCACTCCTCGCGGCGGCGCTTGACCGCGGCCAGTTCCTCGCGGGTGTCCTCGATGGCGGCCAGCGCGCCCTCCTTCTTCTCTTCGATGCGCTTTGCCTCCGTGTAGAGGCGGTCGGCGTTCTTCTCGACGCCGGTGTCGACCTCGACTGCGACCTCGGTGTCGTCGAGTTCGATCGTGACCGTCCCCTCGGCGCCGTCGACGTCGACGACGGCCTCGGCTTCGGGGATGCCCCGCTCGGCGCCCTGGGCGAGGGTCTCGCGGATCTCGTCCCAGCCGACGCCCTCCTCGCGCGCGTCGCGGACGGTCGAGAGCACCTCGTCGACCAGGTCGTAGTTCGCATACAGCAGTTCGGCGCGGCGGCGCTCGGCCTCGGCCTGCGCCTCGAAGTCCTCGATCGCGCCCTGCTGTTGGTCGATGATCCGCTGTTTCTTCTCGATCTCGGCCTCGAAGTCCGGGCGCTGTCGCCCCGCGTCCTCAGGCTCGTCGTCTTCGAGCTCTAGGCGGTAGAAGTACCGGTCGAGCGCGTCGTTGAAGCTGTCGTAGGCCTCGCTGTCGAGGCCCTCTCGCTCGCGCTCTTCGAGCGGGAACGGCGTCACGTCGACGACCGCGCCGTCGTCGAGGTAGACCCGCGGGTCGAAGTCGCCGGCGCGGAGCCGCGTGCGCAGTTCCTCGATGGCGTCGTGGATCGCGCGGTACTCCTCGTCGCCGGCCTCCTCGATCGGCGTCGTCTTCTCGACGCCCGCGCGGGTGCAGAGCTCCTCTGCGTAGAGGCCGCCGAGGTTCAGCTGCGTCGCGAGCGTCCGGACCACGTCGGTGTCGGAGTCGTCCATACTCCGCTTGAACGCCTCGTAACCGACCGTCAGCGGATTCAGGCGGGACGCGGGGAATTCGTACTGAGAGCCGGGCGCGACCGTCCGCGACTTCAGGCGGACGGTCTCCAGGCTCTGGACGACCTCGCCGGTCTCGTCGAGGACGGCGACGTTGCCCTGGCCGAACAGCTCGACGACGATCCGGGTGTTCTCGTCGTCGCGCTCGAAGTCCAAGACGAGGATGCGGTCGAACTCGAACTGCTCGGCGCCCGCGAAGTCGGCGCCCGACAGGCGGTTCCGCAGCATCATCGCGAAGTTCGGCGGGCGGCCGGGCGCGTCGGGGACGCGTTCGGGGTCGGCGACGTGGGCGCGCTTCACCTCGCCGACTTCGAGGAGCAGTTCCACGCGCCCGCGGTCGAAGTCGCGCATCCGAAAGCGGAGCAGGTCGTCGCCGTAGCGGTAGGCCTTGTCGACTTTCGCCCCCTCGTACCGGTTCAGTTCGGTGACGAGGGCGGCCAGATCGACGCTCGTGAGCTCCCGCTTCGGATCCATACCCCTCCGTTCTCGCGGGGGAAGGAAAAGGCGCACGTTCCGGGGTCCGCGGCGCGCCGGGAGGGAAACGGCGGCCGACGAGACGGACGGCGACCCGCGGCCTACGCGACCCGCTCGACCAGCCGCCGACCGCCCGCGCCGACGGCGAAGCCGGCCGTTCCGACGACGACCGAGAGCGTCGCGCCGATCGCCAGCGCGGTCAGCATCGTCGCGCTCGGATACGTGAGATCGAAGAGGCCGAGCGGGAGGTAGAAGCCGAAGCTCGGGCCGCCGGCGAGCGCGAGACAGACGAAGAGCCCGTCGTTGCGGTAGGCGCCGACCGCGGCGGCGACGAACGCGACGCCGACCAAGAGGGGGAGCAACAGCCCGAACGGAAACGAGAGGCCGCCGACGAGACGCGGCGGCAGGTGGACGACGAAGGTGGCGACGAACAGGGCGCCGGCGATCGCCGACAGGCGGACCGCCGTCGCGGGGTCGGGACCGAGGAGGAGCCGCTCGACCCGCGGCGACAGCGGGAGCGCGTCGGGGTACGGCGACGGCGTCTCGGCGGCGGCCGGGTCGTCGGCGGGCATACGCGGACCTTCGCCGCGGCGCGCCTTGATAGTTCGCCATCCGAGACACGCCGCTTTTATTCGCCGGCGCGCAACCGACTCGTAATGGCCAAAGTCAGTATCGGGCTCCGCGGGTGGCGCTTCGACGAGCGCGAGGTGTTCACCGACGAGGGGGAGTTCCGCCCGCTCGACGAGGTACCCGACGACACGCGGCGGCGACTCATTCGGCTGACGTACCTCCAGGGCAAGCCCTGCGACGCGTGCTACCTGATCCACGGAGAGGCGGACAAAAAGCGAGCGAACCAGGCGGAGATCGTCTACGGCGAGCCGATGGAGGAGGTCCTCCTCTGTGCGGAGCACGAGGCCGACTTCCTCTATTGGTTCCGCGAGGCGGGCGGTAGCGACGCCGCCGGCACCGAGACGTTCCGCGACGAGTTCCACGAGTGGTTCGCGGCGGGCAACCGCGCGCCGGAGGGCTACGGCGGGCTCGAACACGTCGAGACCGACCCCGGCGGCCTGCCGACGCCGCCGGAGCCCGCGGAGCTCAACCGTCGGCTCAACGAGCAGTACGAGGGCGAGCGCAAGCGGATCAATCTGGAGACCGGAGAGATCACGACCGTCGACGAAGGCGACGACGAGGACGACCTCCCGTCGCTGGACGAGGCGGACCTCTCCCGCGAGTACCCCACGAAGTGACGATGGCGCCGCGCAGTCGCGACCCCGTCGTCGTCGTGGTCGACCCGAAGACGCCCGGCAACGTCGGCACCATCGCCCGCGCGATGAAGAACTTCGGGCTCTCGGAGCTGAAGCTCGTGAACCCTCCAGATCTGGACGAGGACGGCGAGGCGTACGGCTTCGCCGGCCACGCCCGCGAGGACGTCCTCCCCAACGCCGAGGAGGTGACCTTCGAGGCGGTCGTCGCCGAGTACCACACCGTCGGCACGACGGCGATCACGAACGAGGACAGCAGAAAGCACACGCGGTTCCCGTTCAAGACGCCCGTGGAGGTCAGAGAGAGCCTCGAAACCGTCGACACGAGGACCGCGCTCGTGTTCGGCCGCGAGGGCACCGGCCTCGACAACGCGGAGCTGAAGCAGCTGGACGAGGTGTGTTCGATCCCCGCGAGCGCGGAGTACCCCGTTTTGAACCTCGGTCAGGCGGCGACGATCCTGCTGTACGAGCTCCGCTCGCTGACCGTCGAGGAGACGCAGCTCCCCGACGTCGAGCGCGAGCGCGCCGACGAGGCGGAGATCGACCGCTTCTACGACTTCTTCGAGGAGTTCCACCGCGCGATCGAGAACCGCGAGCACAAGCGCGAGAAGACGCGCGTGATGATGCGACGACTCCTCGGGCGGGCGCATCCCACGGAACGAGAGATCACCACGCTCACGGGGATCTTCCGGCGCGCGAACGAACTGCTGGGGGACCGCTCGTTCGGTGACCACACCGGCGAGGGGTCCGCGGAGTCGTCGCCAGAGTCGAACTCGCAATCGCAGTCTCAGTCCCAATCGCAATCGACTCCGGAATCGACGCCCGACTGACCCCCCCACCGCCGCACGGATGTCACGCCCGCCCTCACGCTCCCGTCCCCGCCCCGACGACCGCGGGCGGGCCGCTATTCGGCGTCGAACTCGAACCCGGACTCGGATCCGGAGTCGGGGCGGGCCTCCGAATCGGGGGATTCGAGCCGGCCGCCGTCGTTCAGCGCGAGGTTCCGCCCGGAGCCGGAGCCGTCCTCCGGGCCCGGCGTCGGGACCTGCGTCTTCGTGGCGCTGACCTCGAACCGGGCGAGGAGCGACTGTAACTGTTCGGCCTGGTCGGTGAGCGCTTCGACGTTCGAGCTCACCTGCGAGATCGACGCCGCCTGCTGTTCGGCCGCCGCGGAGACGCCCTCGGCCTCGTCGGCGGTGTTCCGGCTGATGTCGGCGACCTCTTCGACCACCGAGACCGACTGCTCGGCGCTCTTGGCCTGGTCGTCGGTGGCGTCGCTGATCTCCTGGATGCCACTGTCGGTCTCGTCGGTGTTCTCGGAGACCTGCGTGAACGCGTCGAGGACGTCCTGGACGGCCTCGACGCCCTCTTCCATGTGCTCCTCGGCGGTGCGTGCCTCCTCGACCGTCCGGGCGGTCTGGGCCTGGGTCTCCTCGATGAGCTCTTCGATCTCGGTCGCGGACTCCTGCGTCTCCTCGGCCAGCTGTTTGACCTCGTCGGCGACGACGGCGAACCCGTCGCCGTCGCCGTTCCCGGTCGAACTGACGCGGGCGGCCTCGATGTTGGCGTTCAGCGCGAGGAGGTTCGTCTGCTCTGCGATGTCGCTTATGAGCTCGACGATCTCGCCGATCTCGGTCATCTGGTCTTCGAGGTGCTCGACGTTGTCGCGGGTCGAGCCGATCGCGCTCTTGGCCTCCTGGGCGTCGTCGATGGCGCCGCGGGCGGTGTCTTCGCCCGCGTCGGCGATCTGGGCCGTCTCGTGGGAGGTCTTCGCGACGGTTTCGGCCGAGGAGGCGACCTCCTCGACCGCCGCCGAGAGGTCCGTCATCTCGTCGTAGACGTCCTCGAGCATCTCGCGCTGTTCGTCGGTCCCCTGGGAGATCTCCTGGACGGCCTCGCTCACCTCCTCGCTGGCCTGCTTGACCTCGCCGGCGCCCGCGTTGGCCTCCTCGCTGGCGGCGGTGACCTCCTGGGCGAACGCCTGGATGTCCTGCACCGCGGACTCCATCTCGTCCATCATCCCGTTGAAGTCCTCGGCGATCTGGGCCATCGCCTCGCTGTCGGCGTCGCTGTCGAGTCGGACGCCGAGGTCGCCGTCGGCCGCGCGGGCCATCTTCGCACTGAACTCGTCGGCCTTCCGTTCGAGGTGGTCGTTCATCTCCTCGACCTCGCGCTGCCGGGCCTCGGCCTCGGCCTTCAGTTCCTCCGCCTCTTCGGTCTCAGCGAGTTGGTTCCGCGCCTCTTCGCGGGAGCGCTCGATCGAGACCCAGTTCGTCATCAGCGCCGAGGCGAGCATCAGCACGAAGGCGGCGTGGATCCCCGCCCACACGAACGGGCGGGTCGCGCCCGCGTTGTGGTTGTACACCATCTCCGGCATGTAGAATCCGAAGACCGCGTGCTGGAGCGCGACGAAGACGATGCCGACGAGGAACGGCGCCCAGTCCTCGTACACGGCGACGATCCCCATCACGACGAAGAAGTGGAAGTGCGCCTCGATGTACCCCCCCGAGAAGTACACCAACACCGCCGAGGACAGCACCATTCCGACGGTCGCGAGCGACGTGCGGAGCCGGCGGCTAAACCGCGGCCACGCCGCCAACAGCCCGATCGCGGCGACGATCCCCACACGCGTGAGGACCGTCGGCAGGGCCACTTCCGGGATCTGAGCCCCGGAGAACGGCTCGGTGCCCTCATAGAGACCGAGCGCGATCAGAAACGGAATGTGCGCGAAGAGCGCCAGTACGATGTTTCGGTGCCGCACCCGCCAGGTGTCGTCGGGGATCGTGTCCCCGCTCGGAATGTACCTGACGAACTCGCGGAGTTTGTCCCCCCAACTGTCGGTCCCGAAGCGTTCCCCCCGAGATCCGACCGTGCTCTCTGCCATACCACCAACCCCGTAAACCACGGTAAAAACCCTTAGCCACCAATTATCAGACTGAATAATCCGAAGCGCGTGCCGACGCGAAGAGATACTTTGCCAGGACGGACCGATTCCTACGATTCGACGTCGTCGACCAGCCGGACGGAGAGCCGTCTCAGGCCCGCTTTTGGATCTCCTCGCGGAGGACGTCGCTGACGACTTCCCCGTCGGCCTTCCCGCGCAGGGCGCCCATCGCCTCGCCCATCAGCGCCGAGAACGCGCCCATCCCCTCGTCTTGGACCTGCGCCGCGTTCCGCTCGACGACCTCGCTCACGGCCTCGCGAACCTCGTCCTCGCTCACGCCCGAGAGACCGGCCTCCTCGACCGCCGCCTCGGCGGAGAGCGACGGATCGTCGGCGAGCGTCGTCAGGACGTCGCCGACGCCCTCCTTCGCCAGGTCGCCGTCCTCGACGAGGCGCATCACCGCGAGCAGGTGCTCGTCGGTCAGATTCCCGATCGCGACGTCGTCCCGGCGGAGCTCCGTCAGCGTCGACTCCAGCAGCCCCGCGGCGAACGTCGCGTCGATGCCCTCGTCGACGGCCCGCTCGAACAGCGGCATCCGGCGCCCGAACGCGACCTGTTCGGCCAGGCCGGCGTCGAGGCCGTACTCGGACTGGTACCGATCGACCTTCTCGGTCAGCAGTTCGGGCGTCTCGACGTCCGAGACGTCGAGCTCGACCGGCGGGACGTCCGTCTCGGGGTACATCCGCGCCGCGCCCGGCAGGGGTCGGAGATAGCGCGTCGTGGCGTCGTCGTTGGCGCCGCGGGTCTCCTCGGGGACGCCCTCGATCGCGGTCCGGGCCCGCTCGGCGGCCGCTTCGATGGCGCCCGCGGCGGTCTCGGGGTCGTCGGCGACGATGGCGACCGCGTCGTCATCGCCCGCGCCGACGGCCTCCCGGAGAGCGTCCACTTCGGACTCGGTGACGCCGTAGGCGGGCAGTTCGTCGGTGTGGAAGATGCCGCCCGCGCCGCGGCGCTTGGCGTGATCGGAGAGTTCGGTGCCGAGCCGGCGGTCGGGCTGGATCTCTCGGCCCACCAGGCCGTCGAATCCGTATAGCGGCACGGCCTTTACGACGCCGCCGTCAGAGAGCGCGCCGCCGATGACGCCGGAGTCGGTGTCGGCGAAGACCTCCGAAACGTCCTGTACGTCGCCGACGCTCGCGTCCCGCTCCGCCAGTTCGTCGCGGATCGCGAGCAGTTCGACCTGCCGGCCCACCTCTTCCCGTACGATCTCGGCGATCTGGTCCAGCGCCTGGACGCCCTTGATCTCGACGCGCGCGCCCGTGGCGATGGAGACGTTGACGTCCTGACGGATGGTCCCGAGCCCGCGCTTGACCGCGCCGGTCGAGCGGAGGAGCATCCCGATCGTCTCGGCGGCCTCCTGTGCCTGGGCGGGCGAGTCGATGTCCGGTCGGGTGCCGATCTCGACGAGCGGGACGCCGAGGCGGTCCAGGGAGAATGTCACGTCGTCGCCGCGCTCTTCGACGCGCTGGGCGGACTCCTCTTCGAGGAGCAGGTCCTCGACCCCGACCGGGCCGTCGTCGGTCTCGATCACGCCGTCCTGGGCGACGAGCGCCGTCCGCTGGAAGCCGGAGGTGTTCGACCCGTCGATGACGAGCTTCCGCATCACGTGCGCCTGGTCGACCGGCTCCATCTCCAGGAGGTCGGCGATCTGGAGGGCGACCTCGCGGGCTTCCTCGTCGAGCCGGTGCGGCGGCTCTTCGTCCTCTTCGACCAGGCAGGTCGTGTCGTAGGCGAGGTACTCGAACTCGCGTTCGACCTGGCTCTCTTCGAGCGCCGCCTCGTCGAGTTCGCCGAGTTCGCTCTTCGTCGGGTGGAGGTACCGCGTGAACGAGCGCGTCGCCGATTCGGGGTCGCGCTCTTCGGTCGGACAGCCGCAGAACAGCTTCGTCGCGGTGTCGAGCTGCTGGTGGATTTCGAGCCCCGCGACGAGGCCGAGATCGTCGTAGTCGTACGCAGTCATTACGAGAGCGTGCGGGCGCCCGGCGTAAAAATGATTCAGTCCGCGTTCGGTCAGAGCCGGCGCAGGCCCTCGCCGATCCCCCGACCCTCGCCGCACTCGGGGCAGACGTAGTGCCAGCCGTCGGTCGTCGCCTTCCCCTCGGGGAACGTCGCGTCGCAGTGTCGGCATTCGAGGACGTCCCGACCGCGGTCGCGACTGTACTGGAGGCCCTGCATACCTGGAAGTCCACGGATTCGAGTATCAACGTGTCGATTCGCTTCGAGGAGCAGACCGAGAAATAAACCGAATACGGCGATACGAAATCACGCCGATCGGCGGCCGGCGTTCAGTTCGATCGTCCCGAAGACGTAGGTCTCGCTCGCGACGGCGTCCATCCCATCGTCGAGCGCGCGCCGGGACGCCGCAGTGCGCTCGTCGAGCTGTCGGAGCACTCCCTCGCCGTCGACGTCGAAGAGGCGGGCGTTCAGGCGGGCGAACGCGCGGAGGGCCGCGTTCGCCGGCGCGCTCCCGCGCGGCGCGAAGTTCGTCACGACGACGCGGTCTGCGATCTCACACCAACGGCTGACGACCGCGTAGGGGTCCGAGAACAGCGACGTCACGAACGTCGAGAGCGCGGCGTCGACGCCCTCGATCGGCGGGTCGGTGGCGTCGGCGCGGAGGAGGTCGACGTTCTCCCAGCCGCGGCGGCGGACGCGCCGCCGGGCGCGGGCAAGCATCGGGCCGGTGATGTCGACGCCGACGACGCGGCCCGCGGGGCCGACGGCCTCGCGGAGCGCCGGGAGATTCACGCCGGGGCCGCAGCCGAAGTCGAGGACGGTGTCGCCCGGATCGAGGTCGAGCGCCTCGACGCAGGCCGCGCGGACGCCGCCGACCGACGCCGTCGCGCGCGCGAACCAGTCGTAGAGCGGCGCCCAGGTCCCGTACTCGCGCTGGATCCGGCGGGCCTGTTCGACGGTAAAGGCGACGCGGTCGGGGGGGCGATCGGGGTCCGGGCCGGAATCGGGACCCGTCACGGTCCGTCGACCCCGTCGTCGACGGCCTCGGGCGCGGTCTTCGGCCACCACTGCTCCGGAGCGTCGCAGGCGACCGTCGAGTAACACTGCCCGCCGCGCGGGCAGGCGCGCGGCCGCTGGTAGTCGATGCCGCGCTCTGCGAGGTAGGTCACGTAGCCGTCGTCGACGCGGTCCAGTTTCTCGTGGCAGACCCAGCGCTCGCCGTACTGGCCGGCCGCGACGTCCCGATACGGACAGGTGAACGTCGTCCGCTCGGCGCCTCTTTCGGAATCGGTGTCGTCGATGCGGACGCCCACGGAACGGTAGGCGACCCGGAGCCGGCTGACGACCTGTTCGGGCGTCGAGGCGCCGAGAAACAGGACGTGCGCCAGCGCGTAGCCGACGTCGTGCAGGAGGCGTTCGACCCGCGTCAGTTCGTCGGGATCGTCGCCGAGGAGCGCCCGGAGTTCGGAGTACCACGTCGAGACCGCCGCGACCTCGTCCAGAATGGACGCCGCCTCCGCCAGCGCCTCGCGGCGGCGTGGGAGCGGCGCCGCGCCGTCGGAGAGCCGGACCGACGGCACCGACTCGACGTGTTCGAGGACGCGCTCGCGGAGCACGTCGCCGTCGGCGTACGCCGCGGTCAGCCGCTCCAGTTCGGGATACCAGATCTCGGCCATCGCGCCGTAGGCGCCGTCGAGGAGGCCGTCCGCGCGGTCGAAGCGGTCGCCGTCCGGCGGCGCCGGGAAGTCGGCGACGACCCGCCGGAGTTCGTCGGGATCGAGGCCCTCCATAGGTGCGAATAGGAATGGAGCGACAAAAGTCCCGATGCGGAGCCGAGCGGAGCGACAGCCGCCACGGTTTTGCGTCCCGCGGTCGATCCGCCGGTATGACACGCACGGCCGTCATCGCCGGCGTCGGCCCCGGACTCGGGGCGTCGATCGCGCGGAAGTTCGCCGAGGAGGGCTGTCAGGTCGCGCTGTTCGCGCGGACGACCGACTTCATTGAGGACCTCGCCGACGACCTCCCCGAACCGGGCGAGGGGCTCGCCGTCCAGGTGGATCTCCGAGACGTCGAGGGGATTCGCGACGCCTTCGAGACCGTCCGGGAGGCGTTCGGCCCGATCGACGTGCTCGTCAACCACGCGAGCGCCGCGTCCTGGCAGGGGCTCTTGGATTCGAGCGTCGCGGAGTTCGAGCGCGCCTGGGAGGTCGGCGGCCGCGGCGCCTTCGTCGCCTCCCAGGAGGCCGTCGGCGATATGGTCGAAACCGGCGGCGGGACGGTGCTCTTCACCGGCGCGACCTCCGCGGTCCGGAGCACGGGCGGGACGATCGGCTTCGCCGCCGCGAAGTTCGCCGCCCGCGGGATGGCGATGGACATCGCCCAGGAGTACGGCCCCGAGGGCGTCCACGTCGCCCACGTCGTCATCGACGGGCAGATCGACAATCCGCGGACGCGCGAGCGGCTCCCTGACCGCGAGGACGACACCTTCCTCGATCCCGACGCGATGGCCGAGACCTACTGGCACCTCGTCGAGCAGGGCGACGTCGGGACCCAGCCGTTCGAGGTCCACATCACGAACGGTCCGCAGAACACCGAGTTCGTCTGATCGAGGCGGATCAGTAGCCGAACGCCGCGTCGACGATGGCGGCGGTCTGTCCGATACCGACGAGCCCGAGGCCGACGACCGGGACCGCCGAGAGCGACCCGTCGACGCCCAGGAAGTACAGGGCCGCCCCGAAGACGTAGACGCCCGCGCCGACCAGGGAGCCGACGGCCGCGCCGTAGTAGAGCCACGCCCGCTCGGCGCCCCGCCGAGCGGTGTCGAGGAAGCCGGCGGCGGGGAGCACCATCCAGCCGAACAGGGCGACCGCCTGCAACGGCGCGCCGGCGTCGCCGAGGCGGAAGCCGACGGTCCCCAGCAGCGTCACGACGAAGCCGACCGCGACGATCCACCACCAGACGCGGAGAGTCCCCGCGCGCATCTCCGCCCGGCCGGTGACGGCGAAGACGGCGAGGAGGACCGTCATCACGACGTGGGCGACGAACAGCGTCGAGTCGGCGACGGCGCCGAGGTGGGCGGCCGCGACGAACGCCCACGCGAGCGGCACGAGGAGCGCCGGACCGTACTCGCGGGCCTGCCTGAGCATAGCCGAAGCGACACGCCGACGCCTAATGGTGCTTGCGTCGCCATCGAATCGAGGCACGATCGGGTGTGCTACGTCGCACCAGCTCCGTCCGGATCTTCGGGAGCGGGCGAGTACGTCGCCGAGGCGGAAGCGCCACCCGGCGCCGGTCCCGAGTCGTCGACCGTCGCGACGACGATGTTGTCGTACTCGGTCGTCGTCGTGGAGACGTACCGCGAGGCGACCGAGCGGATCAACCGTCTCCGGGCACCCCTCCCCGCCACGACGCCTCCGCCCCGGTCGCTCCGCGGCCTTCCGGATGGAAAGACCTTATCGCGCGGACCGACAATGCGACCACGTATGACGTCAGCGCTGTTCATCGTCAGCGAAGAGGGGTACTGGGGCGAGGAATGTATCGAGCCGCTGACCACGCTCTCGGAGGCCGGCGTCGACGTCACGGTCGCGACGCCGACGGGCGGGCCGCCGGTCGTCGACGAGCGCTCGGTCGACCCCGAGAACGTCGGCGAGGAGACCGCGGCGCGCGTCAGGGAGGTCGACGAGAACGACGACCGCCTGAACGATCCCGAGCCGCTCGCGACGGTCGACGCGACCGACTACGACGCCGTCGTCTTCCCCGGCGGCCACGGGACCGAGTGGGACGTGAATCAGGACCGCTACGCCCGACAGGCCCTCCTGAGCGCCGTCGGCGGCGGCCAGGGCAAGGCGCTCGTCGTCTGCCACGCCGTCGGGATCCTCGCGTTCACCCGCGAGGCTGACGGCAGCCACCTCGTCGAGGGCCGGTCGGTCACGGGCTTCCCCAACGAGTGGGAGGAGGGCATCGTCGACGAGCAGGACCTGATGCCCGACGGCCGGAAGCTCCCCTACTGGGTCGAAGACGAGGTCAAAGCCGCCGGCGCGGACTGGGACGCCGAACTCGACGCGGACACCTCCGTCACCGTCGACGGGGATCTGATCACGGCGCGCGGCCCCGGCTCCTCGTCGGCCGCGGCCGCGACGCTGCTGGACGAGCTCGGCATCGATCGCTGACCCACGCCGGAATTTTTAGGGTCGGCGGCAGGGAGGAGAGCGTATGACGGGAGACCCGCCCGCGCTCGACGGCGTGACGCCGCCGCTGGCGACGCCGTTCGACGGCACCGACATCGACTGGGAGTCGTTCGACGACCTACTGACCCACGTCGTCGACGGCGGCGTGACCGGGGTCTTCCCCTGCGGGACCACCGGCGAGGCCGCGAGTCTGACCCGCGAGGAGCGGCGCCGACTCGTCGAGCACACCGTCGACCGCGTCGGCGACGAGGTCCCGGTGATCGCCGGCGGGACCGGGACCAGCGTGCGCGAGACGGTCGAGTGGATCGAGACCCTCGACGACCTGGACGTCGACGCCGCGGTCCTGACGGCGCCGTACTTCCACAACTCCAACCGCGAGCCGGGGCTCCGGCGCTTCTTCGAGGCGGTCGCCGAGGCGAGCCCGCTGCCGCTGTGTCTCTACAACATCCCCGCGTGCGTGGGCGAGCCCATCCCCGTCGAGACCGTCGCGGCCGCGGCCGACCACGAGGCGGTCTTCGGGCTGAAGGACTCCAGCGGCGACCTCGCCTACGGGCTCCGCGCGATGCACGACACGCCCGACGACTTCGCGCTGTTCCAGGGGTACGACGCGCTGCTGCTGCCGTCGCTCCGGATGGGCTTCGACGGCGGCATCAACGCCCTCTCGAACGCGGTGCCGGAGGCGTACGCGAGCCTGGTCGCAGAGCCGTCGAGCGAGCGCGCCGAACGGATTCACCGCGAGGTGGTCGAGCCGCTGTTCGACCGGTGTCTGGACGAGGGATTCGCGCCGGCGACGAAGGCGCTCCTCGCGGAGCGTGACCTGATCGCGACCCCGGACGTGCGTCCGCCGCTCGCCGCCGCGGCGTTCGAAGACGTCGAGGCGCTTGACGCGGCGCGGTCGCTGCGCTGATCCTTGTCAAGTCACTGTCGGGAGCGTCAGCTCGACCAGCGTCCCCGACGCGTCGCTCCGGGTGATCGAGAACGTCCCGCCGGCACGCGAGACGCCGGCGCGAGGTTACTCCGCGTCCGAGCCTTCGTCGGACGGGATCGCGTTCCCGTCGTAGCCCCCGCGCTCGGCCAGGTACTCGCGGCCCTCTTCGGTCTCGGCGATCAGGTCGTCGAAGATGGCCGCGTCGGTCTTGAACTTGTGGAGGTTGTGGACGGAGGTGGTCTCGAACTCGTCGATGACCTCGCCGTGCGTCTCGAAGAAGTCGGTGACCCAGTCGTCCATCTGTTCGGTGCTCCGGAACTGGGTGATGAGCTGCCAGCGGTACTTGTGGTCCGCGTTGAAGAACATCAGGACGTGCGGGTCCTCGACGAGGGTGTCGTAGCACGCCTCCCAGTGGTCCTCGAAGTTCGGGTAGTGGAACGCGATCCGGAACACGTAGTGCTTGAACAGGGTCCGGCGCGGGACGACGGTCTTCCGGAACAGTCCGTCTGTCTCCATCTCCCGGAGGAGCGTGTTGACGTGGTTGTGCGAGAGAGAGATCCCGTATTCGTCCTTGAGGATATCACTCAGTTCGCGGCTGGAGGCGGTCGGGTTCGCGATGCGCGCCTGGAGAAGGATCAGATCCCGCGCCCCGATGTCGGCGAGTGTGTCGTCGGACATTACGTTCTGCGAGCCTATTCGGTCTGCCCCCAAAAGTGTACTGCGACCGGAGCCGTCGACGACAGTCTGGTACTGTCCCCTGCAAGTGCGTCGTGAGGTTCGTCACCGTCTCAGCGAGGGGCCTTCCGAGACCGAGCCGAGGGTCAAGAGCATCACGGACCGGGCTCGAACTCGACGACGCTCCGGATCACGTCGCCGGCCGCGAGGGCGTCGAAGGCCGCCCCCAGTTCGTCGAGGGCGTACGTGCGCGTCAGTACGGCGTCGAGCGGGAGATCGCCGTTCTCGTACAGCCGCGCGTACCGCGGGATGTCGATGCGGGGTCGGGTGAAGCCGACGATGTTGCCGACGACCGAGATCCCCGACGTGAACTGTCCGAGGTCGATCTCGGCCGGCGGCGTGTCGCTGGTGCCGGTGATGGCCGCGGTGCCGCCCGGACCGAGCGACGCGATGGCTTGCTGGACGGTCTGGGGCGTCCCGATACACTCGAAGGCGTAGTCGACGCCGCCGGTCAACCCCCGAATCTCCTCGACGGGGTCGTCGACGCCGGCCTCGACGGTGTGGGTGGCGCCGATCTCCCGCATCGTCGCGAGGGTATCGGCGTCGAGGTCCACGGCGACGATCGTGCCCGCACTGACGGCGTCGGCGGCGAGGACGGCCCCGGCGCCGACGCCGCCGCAGCCGAACACGGCGACCGTCTCGCCGCTGTCGACGTCGGCGATGTTCGTGACCGCCCCGAGCCCGGTCGTGACGCCGCAGCCGAGCAGCGCGCAGATCGGGTAGGGTACCGTCTCGGGGACCGGGACGACCTGCCGCTCGGGGACGACCGCCATCGTGGCGAACGACGACTGGGCGTAGAAGTGGTTGATCGGATCGCCGTCTTTCGAGAGCCGGCGCGTGCCGTCCATCATCCGTCCGCGGGTCTCGCGCCGCGCCTGACAGAGGTACGGCTCTCCGGCGCGGCAGTACTCGCAGTCGCCGCAGGACGGGAGCACCCAGAGGACCACCCGATCCCCCGGATCGACGGTCGAGACGCCGTCGCCGACGGCCTTGACGACGCCGCAGCCCTCGTGGCCGAGGACGATCGGGACGTCCGTCTCCGCGCTGGTGTAGGCGTGGTAGTCGGTGTGGCAGACCCCGGTCGCGCGCACGTCCACGAGAACCTCACCGGGAGCCGGGTCGGCGAGCGCGACCGTCTCGACCGCGTGAGTCCCGGGCTCGCGGACGACGGCCGCCTCGACCTCACGCATCGTCTCCCCTCCGGTCGCGGTTCGACGGTCGAGTTCGGTCGTCGCCGGTCCGCGGGATCGCGCCTGGGGGGACGAATCTACGATGACTCATTCACTACCCCATTCGGCCCTTGCGTAATATAATTTTCCGAAAAAACGGTTTGTTGTATCCCTATATGCAGTTCAGAAATTACACTTCACTCTATTTTGCAGAATACTTAAGTAGATACACACTGAATCGGTGCTCATACTATGGCAACGGATGACAGATCGCCGGCGATACACAGAACGCTACAGACGGCCCGGGAGTCCCTCGACGAGGGGTATTTCCCGCTCGAATTCTTCCACGACGAGGACGTCCACGAACTGGAGATGGACCGGATCATCGGGGAGTCGTGGGTGTTCATCGGCCACGAGTCCGAGATTCCCGAACCCGGCGACTACGCGCGTCGGTACATCGGCAATGACACGTTCATCTTCGTCCGCGACGAGTCCGGCGAGGTGAACCTCCTGTTCGACAGCTGCCGCCACCGCGGCGCGCAGGTGTGCAGAGCCGAACAGGGTAACACCTCCCACTTCCGCTGTCCGTACCACGGCTGGACGTACAAGAACGACGGCGAGGCGGCCGGGATCCCGCAGAAGTCGAAGGCGTTCCAGGGCCTCGACCGGGACGATTGCGGACTGGCGCACGTCCCGCGGCTGGAGAGCTACGAGGGACTGGTGTTCGCCTCCCTGGCCGAGGAGGGACCGTCGCTCGACGAGTGGCTCGGGGACTTCACGTGGTACTTCGACGTGCATATGAAGCTCCCCGAGGGCGGGATGGAGGTCATCGGGGAGCCGCACCGCTGGGTGATCGACGCGAACTGGAAGACCATCGCGGACAACTTCAACGGCGACAGCTACCACACCGCGTGGGCGCACGGATCCGTCCTCGACCTGGAACTGGGCGGCGAGGAGACGGTCGGCCACGCCGGCACTGGCGACAGCCTCGACCGGCACATCCACTGCGACGGCCACACGACGAGTATGCGCGGGTTCGAAGACGAGGACGTGTTCCTCACCTACCCCGAGGAAGTCGTCGAGGACCTCTTCACGAAAGAGGGGCTCTCGGACGCGCAGTGGCGCCTGGCCCGCCAGGCGCTCTCGTTCACGGGCGCGATCTTCCCGAACTTTGGGTTCCTCCACTTCGGCGACACCACGGACGACCCCGAGAAGGACGTCGCGCCCTTCTTCACCATCCGGAAGTGGCGGCCGCTCGGCCCCGACAAGATGGAGCTGTGGAGCTGGGGGCTCGCGCCGAAAAAGGCCCCCGAGGACTTCAAACAGCGGATGTACAAGATGTACACCTCGAACTTCGGTCCGACCGGGAACTTCGAGCAGGACGACGTGCCGATCTGGAAGGGAATCACCGAGTCCGCGAGCGGGCAGTTCGCCGAGAAGCAGAACCTCCAGTTGAACTACCAGATGGGCTTAGACTGGATGAGCGAGATGGAACTCGACGAGGACTGGCTCGGCCCCGGCTTCGCCTACTCGGAGAATCTCGAAGAGGGCGGAATGCGGCTGTTCCACGAGCAGTGGTACGAGATGCTCGCCGGCAACGACCGGACCGACGCGACCGGGACCCCGATCAACATCCAGGAGGACCGCTGATGCTCGCCGAGCGCGAGTCCCAACTGGAGGCGCTCCTCGTCGAACGCGAGGTCGAACAATTCCTCTTCTACGAGGCGGAACTGCTCGACAACCGCGAACTCCACGAGTGGTTCGACCACGTCGCCGACGACGTCAGCTACCGGATGCCGCGGCGACTGATGCGCGAGAACACCGCCAGCGTGTTCAGCGAGAAGGGGTACTACTTCAACGAGGACTACGGCTCGCTGAAGGCCCGCGTCGAGCGGTTCGACTCCGAGTACGCGTGGGCGGAGCGTCCACCGACGCGAACGCGCCGCTACGTCACCAACGTCCGCGTCACGCGGGACGACGAGGATCTCGCGGACGACGAACTGTTCGTCGAGAGCAACCTCCTGGTGTACATCAGCCGCGGCGACAGCGACGAACACACGTTCTACTCGGCGCGGCGCGAGGACGTGCTCCGGCGCCGCGGGGACGACTTCGAGATCGCCGACCGCGAGATCCGACTGGACCAGACGGTTCTGAGCACCGACAACGTCTCGATCTTCCTATGACGGACGCGACCGAGACCGAACACCACATCGAGATCGCCGAGGAGACCGAGATCCGCGGCGACGACGCGGCGGTGACCGTCCGGCGGATCAGGACGCCGAAAGGCGAGCGGCTGGAGGTCCGCGCCGGCGACGACGTGCTCCGGGCCGACGCGCTCGGCCTCGAGAGCCTCTCGTGGCAGGACCTGGACGTCTTCGAGGCGTTCCTCGGTCACGAGTACGACCTCGCGGACCGCTCGGAATCAGAGGCGGACGACGACGTCGACTGCGAGTTCACGCTGAGTAACGAGTACGCCGACATCGTCGTCCGCAGCGTCGCGTCGCCGGACGGCGACCGCCTGATCATCGAGGCGCCGAAGAAGCACTTCAGCATCCGCGTCGACGCCGAGGGACTCGAAGGCCTCGCCGCACAGGACACGGAGATCTTCTCGGAGTTCCTCGAAACGCCCCACGGCCCCGGGGGACACGCCCACTGAGAGCGGGCGCTCGGGCTTTCGAGCGGCGATGCGGACGGACCGACACACGACCGACAACCAATCACTGATACAATGACACAGCAGTCATCACGAACGGCACAGATAGCGGCGAGGGACATCTCGATCGACGCGGACTGGAACGGCATCTACGTCGACGGCGAGTGGCGGCCCGCCGAGGGGGGAGCGACGATCCCCGTGGCGAACCCCGCCACCCGCGACGTCGTGAGCGAGGTGCCCGCCGGGACCGTCGCCGACGTCGACGAGGCGTTCGAGACGGCCGCGCGGGCCCAAGAGGAGTGGCAGGAGGTCCTCCCGCAGGAGCGCGGCGAGGTCATCCGCGAGGTACAGCGACTCATCGAGACCTACCACGAGGAACTGACAGAACTGCTGGCGATCGAGTCCGGGAGCGCCCGGCCGAAGGCGTCGCGGGAGTTCACCTCGACGGGCGAGATGATGCACGACGTGGCGACCTACCCGTTCCGGATGGACGGGAGCCACAGCCGCTCGAAGGTCGAGGGGAAGGAGAACATCGTCAAGCGGGAGCCGGTCGGCGTGGTGAGCGTGATCTCGCCGTGGAACTTCCCGTTCCAGCTCTCGCTGCGCGCGGTCGCGCCCGCGATCGCCCTCGGCAACAGCGTCGTGCTCAAGCCGGCCACCGAAACGCCCATCACCGGCGGACTCCTCATCGCCCGGCTCTTCGAGGCGGCGGGCCTCCCCGACGGCGTCCTCAACGTCGTCACGGGCCGCGGCTCGGAGATCGGCGACCGGGTCGCCTCCCACCCGGCGATGTCGGCCGTGGCGTTCACGGGATCGACGTCCGTGGGACAGCGCGTCGCCCGCAACGCGGCCGGCGCGTTCGCGCTCCCCGCGATGGAACTGGGCGGGAACAACCCCCACGTCGTGCTCGACGACGCGGACGTCGAGCGCGCCGTCGACGCGGGCGTCTTCGGCTCGTTTATGCATCAGGGGCAGATCTGCATCTCGATCAACCGCCACCTCGTCCACGAGTCGATCTACGACGAGTACGTCGAGCGACTGGTCGAACGCGCGGCTGACCTGACCGTCGGCGATCCGCTGGACGACGAGACGATCGTCGGCCCGATCATCAGCGAGAGCGAGCGCGACACCGTCCTCGCGTACGTCGAGCGGTCCGTCGAACAGGGCGCGACGCTCGAACTCGGCGGCGACGCGGACGGACTGCTAGTCGAGCCGACCGTGCTCTCCGGGATGGAAAACGAGATGGCCGCCGCGTGCAACGAACACTTCGGCCCCGTCGCGCCCGTGATCCCGTTCGCGGACGACGACGAGGCGGTCGAACTGGCGAACGACACCGAGTACGGCCTCGCCGCCTCGGTCCACTCCGAGCGGATCTCGCGGGCGCGCGACGTCGCCGACCGGATCGACGCCGGGATGGTCCACATCAACGACCAGCCCATCAACAACGAACCGCACGTGCCCTTCGGCGGGACGAAGAACTCCGGGATGGGTCGCTACAACGGCGAGTGGATCATCGACGAACTCACAGAACACAAGTGGACGTCGATTCAGCACCGGCCGCGCGAGTATCCGTTCTGACCTGGCGCCGGCCGCGCCCGGCGCGATCTGTCACTCCACGGAGTCGGTGACGGACCGCTTCGCCCGGCCGAAGACCAGTTCCCCGTGTTCGAGGCCGTCGACCAGCACTTCCGGGAGGCCGTGTTCCTCGATCGCGGCCTGGGTCTCCTCCTTCGGATACTCGACGCGGCGCAGGTCGACGGTCGCCGCGTCCACGTCGACGACCGCGTAGCCGGGTCGCCAGTCGCCGTCGCGGGGGAGCCCCACGCTGCCGGGATTGACGACGACGCCGTCTTCGAACGTCTCCGACGCCTGGATGTGGGTGTGGCCGATCGCCAGGACCGATTCCTCGCCGAGCAGGTCGGCGCTGAAATCCTCTGGGTAGGTGTAGGTGTTCGGCTTCCCCGGGGCCCCGTGGGCGACCTTGAGCTGCCCGTCGTACAGCTCGCGTTCGGTCGGCAGAGCGTCGATGTACGCGAGCTCGTCGTCGGTCAACCGTTCGGCCGTCCAGAGCGCGGCCGACTTCGGGATCTCGTGGAAGTTGTCGTGGAAGTCACCGAGCACCGCGCGGTCGTGATTCCCCTGGATCGAGACGATGTCGTTCGCCCGAAAGACCTCGATGACCTCGCTGGGGAAGGGTCCGTATCCGACGACGTCGCCCGCGTGAACGCAGGCGTCGACGTCGGGCATATCGTCGAGGACGGCGTCGAGCGCAGGACGGTTGGCGTGTACGTCGCTGATGAGTCCGATTCGCATACACTCACATAGTAATTATACTGTAATCAAACTACCCCATTTACTGTACCTAATCACTCTCTTAAAGCGATTTCAAAATACAATAATTTTCTATATCCTCATATCTGATTACAAAATCATCTCCCGAGTCGTTAATTATAAATAGTTGTGCCTCGGTGACTGTTCACATGGAGTCAGATCGTGAAACGTCCGCGACAGCGGACACAGACGGCGGAACGACAGAGGCCCGGACGCGGTTTCCGCACGCCGGCGAACTAGAGCTCCCGGCGGAACTGGAGGGGTGGGAGGAGGCGTACCCCGAGTACTTCCAGTTCGAGTTGGAAGACGACCGCACGGAGTACGAACGGGACCGGTTCTGGTTCTGGGACAAGAAGGACACGACCGAGCCGGTGATGCCCTGGGATATGACGATCAGCGCGCAGGCGTGGCAGATCGCGATGGCCCAGAACACGAGCCGGGTCTTCGCGATCCCGCCGTCGATGTCGGTCGACATCCGGGTGATCGCCGGCTACGCGTACTTCACGGGGATCAAGGTCGAGGACGAGGAACTCCTCGAAGAGCGCGGCCGCATCTTCAAGGAGCGGAGCGAGTACTACTACGAGAACTACGACGCGCTCTACAACGGAATCTGGCTCCCGGCGGTCAAGCGGATCGGCAACGAGATCGACGACCTGGAGGTCCCCGACGAGCTCCCCGAGTACGTCCCCGACGACGTGATCACCGAGGGGAAGGGCCAGAGTCAGTCGACCCTCCAAGTCGTCCGGAACTACAACCGCCTCACCGAGCTGGCGCTCGAAGGCTGGCAGCGCCACTTCGAGTTCCTCTACCTCGCGTACCTGGCCTATATGCAGTTCACCGAGCTCAGCCGCGAACTGTTCCCGGACATCTCCGACGACGCGATCGGCAAGATGGTGTCGGCCGTCGAGGCCGACGTGTTCCGGCCGGATCAGGAACTGAACGACCTGGCCGCGCTGGCGGTCGACCTCGGCGAGGACGTCACGGACGTGCTGACCGCGAACGCCAACCCGGAGGAGAAGATCGAATGCCTGCGGGAGACCGAGGCCGGCCGGGAGTTCATAGACGCCTTCGACGAGGTCAAAGATCCGTGGTTCTACATGACCTACGGCGACGGCTTCCACAGCTACAAGGGCTCGTGGATCGAGGACCTCGAAGCGCCCTTCGACCACCTCCAATCGAAGGTCGACCGGCTCCAGTCCGGCGAGACGCTGGGACGTGATTTCGACGCGCTCCAGGCGGAACGGGACGAGGTCGTCGACGAGTACCGACGGTATCTGGACCCCGAAGAACGCGAGGAGTTCGACCACGCGTACGAGACCTGTATGACGATCTACGAGTACGCCGAGAACCACCAGTTCTGGATCGAGAACTGGCTCCACACCATCGTCTTCCGGAAGATGCGGGAGTTCGGACAGTTGCTCGTCAATCACGGGCTACTCGCAGACCGCGAGGACGTCTTCCTCTTCAACCGCTTCGAGGTCGCAGAACTGCTCGAAGAGGCGTGTGGGACGTGGGCGCTCGGCAAGGACGCGTTCGTCTCGACGCGGTGGCAGGACCGCGCCGCCGAGCGCCGCGAGATGTTCGAGGCCGCAAAGGAGTGGGACCCCTCGCCGGCGCTCGGCGACCCGCCCGAGGAGGTCACCGACCCGCTGATGCAGATGCTGTGGGGGATCACCACCGAGAAGGTCGAAAACTGGCTCGACATCGAGTCCGACGCCGGCGACGAGACGCACCTGGAGGGCTTCGGCTCCTCGTCCGGCCGGGTCGAGGGACCGGCGCGGGTGATCAGCGACTCCAGCGACATCGACAAACTCCAGGACGGCGAGGTGCTCGTCGCGCCGTTGACCAATCCGGCGTGGGCGCCGGTCTTCCCGCGGGCGAAGGGGGCCGTCACCGACGACGGCGGCATCACGAGCCACGCGGCGATCGTCTGCCGCGAGTACGGCCTTCCCGCCGTGACCGGGACCGGACACGCCACGTCGGTCATCCAGACGGGCGATCTCATCCGTCTCGACGGCGAGACCGGCGAGGTCGAGATCCTCGAAAAAGCTGGGGAGTAACTAAATCGGACCGAGTACTATCTGAACTATGTCCAATCGCACCTACACGCTACGTTTCGCCTCACCGGACTGCACCAAGGAGAACATCGGACTCGTCGGTGGCAAGAACGCCTCCCTCGGCGAACTGATGGAGGCCGGAGACGAGGTCCAGGTACCGCCAGGATTCGCCGTCACGACGGACTTCTACGAGGCCTTCCTCGAAGAACAGTCGCTCGGCGAGTACATCTCCGAACGGCTCGCGACCGTCGACATCGACGACGACAGCGCCGTCGCGGCCGCGAGCGCGGACATCCGCGAGCACATCGAGAGCGCCGAGTTGCCGGACTTCCTCGCAGAGCACCTGGCGTCGGCCTGGCAGGAGCTACAGGTCGAAACCGGGAACGAGGATCTGCAGGTGGCCGTTAGGTCGTCCGCGACGGCCGAGGACCTCCCGGACGCGAGCTTCGCCGGCCAGCAGGACACCTACCTCAACGTCACGGACTTCGATGCGGTCGTCCAGCGGACCAAGGAGTGTATGGCCAGCCTGTTCACCGCGCGGGCGATCACCTACCGCGAGAAGCACGGCTTCGACCGCGACGAGGTCCAGATCAGCGTCGGGGTCCAGAAGATGGTCGACGCCCGCACCTCCGGCGTGATGTTCACCGTGAACCCGTCCAACGGCGACCGCTCGAAGGTGCGGATCGAGTCGAACTGGGGGCTGGGCGAGGCCGTCGTGAGCGGCACCGTCACGCCCGACAGCTTCCTCGTCGACAAGCCGGTGTACAAGATCGTCGACCGCAACGTCTCCGAGAAGAACGTGATGACCGTCCCGACCGACGCCGGGACCGAAGAGATCGAGGTCGACGACGACCGGCGGGACGTCCCCTCCCTCACGGCCGACGAGATCATCAAACTGACCGACCTAGCGAAAGCGATCGAGCGACACTACGACGAACCGCAGGACATCGAGTGGGCGATCGAGGAAGACGGCGACGAACGGCGCTTCTACGTCCTCCAGAGTCGCCCCGAAACGACGTGGAACGACGAAGACGAGGCGCGGCGCGACGAGCGCGGAACGAGCGAGTCCTCGAGCACGGCCGACCGCATTCTCGACCGGTTGTAGCCGCCGGTCGGACGCTCCCGTCCGGAAGCGGTACTTTCAATCAGCGATCTGACGAACTGTGCCTGTGAACACTCCCACCCACACCCTCCCGAGCGGCGACGAACTGCCCGCGCTCGGGTTGGGCACCTACGACCTGAGCGACGAGGAGACCGAAGCCAGCGTCCGCGCGGCCCTGGAGGCGGGCTACACCCACATCGACACCGCCGAGGGGTACCAAAACGAGGCCGTCATCGGCGACGTCCTCGCCGAGTACGACCGCGACGAGGTGTTTCTCACCTCGAAGGTGCTCGCGAAGAACCTCGACTACGAGTCGCTGATCCGGTCGTGCGAGGCGTCCCTGGACCGACTGGGGACCGACTACCTCGACCTCTACCTCATCCACTGGCCCAATCCGGCGATCTCGCTGCGGGAGTCGCTGCAGGCGATGGAGCGCCTCCACGAGCGGGGGCTCGTCCGCAACGTGGGCGTCTCGAACTTCAGCGCCTACCAGCTGAGTTGTGCCCACCACATCTCCGACGTCCCGATCGCGGTCAATCAGATCGAGTTCCATCCGTGGTTCCAGCGGCCCGATCTCGCCGAGTACTGTCGGGAATCGGACACCGTGATCGAGGCCGCGGCGCCGCTGGCGCGGACCGACGTGTTCGAGGACGAGGTGGTCCAAGAGCTGGCCGAGACGTACGACAAACACCCCGCCCAGGTGATCCTCCGCTGGGCGCTCGACCGCGACATCGTGGCCCTGCCGCGGTCGTCGACCCCCGAGCACGTGCGGGCCAACGCCGACCTCGACTGGTCGCTCGACGACGAAGACCGCAGGCGGCTCGACGAGCGCGACCGCGACCAGCCGGTGTACGACCACCCCGCGCGCGACTGGACGGGCGACATTTACGGCATCGAGCCGTAGCGCGGGGCGAACCGAGCCGTAGCGCGAGGCGCACCGAGCCCTACGCGTCGTCGCCGAGCGCGACCGCTCGGCCCGTCTCCGCCGACTCGTAGAGCGCATCGAGGACGCGCATATCGCCCAGCGCGTGGTCGCCGTCCGGGTAGAACGGTTCCCCTGCCAGCAGCTGGTGCCCGAAGTAGGCGAACTCCTCTTCGATCTGGTGGACCTGGTCGAAGTCGACGTCGACGCGGGTCCCGTCGCGAACGACGGCGAACCCTCGGTCCTCGCGTTCGTAGAACGCCGGATCGAGGATCAATCGGGCGTCGGTCCCGGTGACTTCGAGCCGGCTGGCGTGCTGGGCGTTCTGGCTCACCGTACACATCGCGTCGACGCCGCCGGGGTACTCTAATCTGAACGTCGCGTGCTCGTCGACGCCCGCGAACGCCTCGTGCTCCGTGCGGGTCCGGCCCGACACCCGAACCGGGTCCGAACCGAGGACGAACCGGGTCGTGTTCAGCGGGTAGACGCCGATGTCCATCAGCGCGCAGCCGCCCGAGAGGTCGGGGTCGAGCCGCCACTGGTCGTGGTCGCTGCCGAGTTCGCCGAGCATCGTCTGCGACATCGTCGCGTGGACGTGGACGACGTCGCCGGCGAAGCCCGCCTCCAGGAGGTCCCGCAGCCGCCGCACCGCGGGATCGGTCTGCATCCGGTAGCCGACCATCAGCGGGACGTCGGCGTCGCGGCAGGCGGCCACGAGCTCCCGGGCGCGGTCGAGCGTCGCCTCCAGCGGCTTCTCACAGAGGATCGCCTTCCCCTGCTCGGCGGCGGCCCGCACGTACTCCAGGTGGGTCGCGTTCGGCGTGGCGACATAGACCGCGTCGTAGGCGTCGGCGACGGCGCCGGATCGGAGTTCGTCGGGCGTGACTCCGCGGACGTCGCCTTCGGCGGCGACGGTCTCAACGGCGTCTGCGTCGACGTCTGTGACGACGGTCGCCTCGGTGAACGCCGAGCGCGCGATGCCCGGGAGCGCCCACTCGCGGGCGAACCATCCCAGTCCGACGACCGCGATCCGGACGGGGTCGTCGACGTCGTCGGGGTCGAGCGTCTGCCAGTCGCGGCGCGTGAACTCATCGAGGTAGTCGGCGAGGGCGTCCTCCATATCCGACGTCCGACGGCGGGCGTCGAAATAACTCCGGCGACACGCCGATGTAATTGTCGCGCGAGCGCCAATTTTAGGTTAGTCTAAAATTCGAAAGCGCTTCATTTGTTTAGGCGAGCCCAAATCGTATGGCACCAGACACGTCGAAGAGCGGGGACAGGGCGTGTTCATTCACGGAGCGATCGGCGAGAACGTCGTGGCGACAGACGCACGTATCGGCCGGCACGTCCCGTTACACACGACTTCTGGGGGCAAGGCGATACTCGCGGAGCTACCGGACGCCCGAGTCGAAGAGATCATCGAACAGCGCGGGCTCTCACAGCGAACTGACCACACGCTCTCGTCGCGGGAGCAGCTGTTCGCCGAGCTGGACGAGATCCGCGAGCGGGGCTACGCGTTGAACTTCGAGGAGTCGATCGACGGGCTCCACGCCGTCGGCGCCGCCATCGTCGACGGGGAGGGCGTCCGCGGGGCGATCAGCGTCGCCGGCGCGGCCCATCGGATGCCCGAGTCGCGGTGCCGGAACGAGATCGCAGATCGGGTGCTCGCGGCGACGAACGAAGTCGAACTCAACCTCGTCCACGGATCCGATTCGGCGTAGCGTCTCTGTGTCGAGGACTGGGATCCAAACGTCATAAATGAGCTTCTCCGCATATACTACAAAATTGATACTATTTATTAGTAATTCGTAAATTGATATATTTTAGAATAGATTTTTGCCGTTTTGGATTCTAATTGCACTATTTGAATATTTTATAAATATAATTAATATTATAAATTATTTTTATATATCTAATATATTAATCCGCTATCAATCCAAATCAGTCCTCGTCGAGTAGATACGCGAACGCTTCGAGGGTGTTTTCTCCTTCGGCAGTGGCTTCGACGTACTTGTTCCGGCCCTTCTTGAACGTCTCCACGTACCCGTCGTCGCGCAGCGAATTCAGCAGGTGCGAGTCGAGCAGCCGATACAGCCCGCGCGTGTCGTCTTCGCTGTGGCCGGCGAGCGGGTCGATACCGGCGCCGACCGCGAACTCGATGCACTCCTGTTTCGTGACCGGGCCGTCCTCGACGACGTAGCGGAGCAGGCGGAGCGGGTCCCGAGACGGCGCTTGAATCGGGTACGTCGGCAGGCGGGACACGCTGGTGACGTTTTTCGCCACCGGGACCTCCTTGTCCTGTCCGTACTCGGCGGCGCTGACGTAGATCGGCTCGGCGTTGCCCGTGACCATACACGCGATCATCCCCGCGATCGCGGTTACCTTCCCGCCGGACGCCAGGTTCACGTACACCTCGTGTTCCCTGTTGGCCTGGATGAGCTCGGCGACCGTCCGGAGCGTGTCGTACAGATCGAAGATGTTGCAGACGGTGTCGTCATCGACAGCAATACCGGCGGCGCGGAGATCCTCGCGGATGTCCGCGTAGTACTCTGGCCGCTTGGCCGGGTCGTCGCCCTCGTGGTATACGAGGTACACGCGGTCGGCCCGCATCCGGATCGCCGGGACGGTCACGCGTTCGTATTCGTAGCCCAGCGGGACGATGTGCACCCGATCGGACACGGTCAGGCCCTCGAACGACACCGACTCGTCCGCCGCGGTGTCGTCCTCGGTCGTCGCGTTCGATCGGTCGTCCGCGGGCGTCGGGGCTGGCTCCTCGTCGCTCATAGCGTCGCTTCGTGAGGGCGTAGTATAGATACTGCGGTCGTTTCGTTGATGCTGTCATAACTGCTTACGCTCTCAATAGTGCTTCTTTGTCAGCGGAGTGCTCTTGTATCTCTGTCACGTGAACGACCCAGTGGATGCGGAAGCATCCCCCCGCTTCGGCCCTCCGCCGTTTCGCTCGGTCGCCGTCGACGTTCTCGAATCCCGTCACCGCGTCTCGCGCGGAGCGACGAACAGCGACGCCTGTATGATCGTAGAGTCCCACCTCCGAGGAGACGCAATGGCCTCGCTCGACGTCGTTTCGGTCGGCAGTGCCGTCATCGACCACCTGTACGCGCTCTCGAACCTCCCGGAGCCCGACGGCGGTGCGTTCGTCCGCGATCACGCGACCGAAGTGGGCGGCGTCGCCGCGAACGTCGCTTCGGAGCTCGCCGCGCTGGGGAACGAGACGGGCATCGTCACGCGCGTCGGCGAGGATGCGGCCGACGAGATCGAGAGTGACCTCCGCGCACGCGGGATCGACTGCACTCGGATCCGTTCCGGCCCCGAGGAGTCGTCGTACACGCTGGTCCTCCGCGGTCCGGACGGCGAGCGAATGATCGTCGCTGGCGGGGACAGCGTCCCGAAGCTTCGGCTCGACGACGTCGACGTCGAGTACGCGGGCGAGGCCGGAACGGTCTTCACCAGCGCCTACGCCCCCGACGAGGTGGTCTCCGGACTCGTGGACGCGCGCGAGCGCGGAGCGGTCTCGACGCTCGTGTTCGACCTCGCGGGGCCGCTCTCGGAGCTCGAAGGCCGGGGAACGACGCCGGCCACCATCGATCGCCTCCTCCCCGTGGTCGATCTGTTCGTGGTCGGTGAGGTCGCCGCCGAGTCGTACTTCGGCGGCGGGGTCGAGGAGGCCGTAACTACCCTCGCGCGACGGGGCGTCTCTCGCGCCGCCGTCACGCGGGGACGCGACGGCGCGGTCCTCCTCGACGAGGGAGCGGTGATCGACGTGCCCGCCTTCGAGGTCGACGTGGCGGACACGACAGGCGCCGGTGACGCCTTCACCGCGGGGCTGATCCACACGTGGTTGCTCGGCGGGCAGTCGCCGGCGGCGGCAGGTCGCTTTGCGGCCGCCGCGGCGGCGCTCAACTGCACCGCCGACGGCGCGCGCGGCCGCCTTCCCTCGGAGTCCGCGGTGCGGGAGTTCCTGGAGAGTCAGTGAGGGCGGGCGTCGACGAGGCGCTCGACCGCGGCTTCGTCCACGGGGTTCGTCGTCTCGCCGCCCCGTTTGAGCGCCGTCCCGACGATCGCGCCGTCGGCGACCGAGAGGAGTTCGGGCGCCGTCCCGGGCGTCACGCCGCTGCCGACCAAGACCGGCGCGTCGAGGCCGCGCGCGTCGCGGGCCTCGACCACGGCGTCGAGGGCGTCCGTCTCGACCGCCTCGCCCGTGCCGGTGCCGCTCACGACGACCGCGTCGGCCCCGCCGCGCTCGACGAGTTCGCTCACGACCTCGCCGAGCGGCCGTTCGGCGACCGGCGCGGAGTGCTTCACGTCGATGTCCGCGAGGATCGCGACGTCGGCGTCGAGCCGCTCGCGGAGCCGCAGGGTCTCGTGAGCCGTCCCCTCGATGAGGCCCTGGTCCGTCAGTCGCGCCCCGGTGTGTACGTTCACGCGGACGAAGGCCCCGCCAGTCGCGGCGGCGACGCCGAGCGCGCTCCGGGCGTCGTTTCGGAGCACGTTCACGCCGAAGGGGATCGAGACGCGTTCGCGGAGCGACTCCGCGAGCGCCGCGACGTCGGCGACGACGTGGCGGGGCACCCGGTCCGGATAGAAGGGAGCGTCGCCGAAGTTCTCCAGCATAATCCCGTCGACGCCTCCCGATTCGAGCGCCGACGCGTCCCGGTGGAGTCGGTCGCGGGTCGCGCCCCTGTCGCCGTCGAAGCCGGGCGCGCCCGGGAGCGGCGGCAGGTGTACCATTCCGATGATCGGGGTCTCCGAGCCGAAGATGTCCATACCGCTGTCTCACCGTTCGAGAGACTTAATCGACTCCGCTCACGGGCGGTCGGCGAGGTACCGCTGGACCGACTCCGCGATCGCGGAGTCGAGCGCTCTCATCGACACCACGGGGTCGCCGTCCCGGTACAGTTCGGGGTAGCGCTCCCGGGTGATGTCGGCGACGACACGGTCGCGTACGGCCTCGACCGACGGAGCGTACTCGGTGGCGTCCAGGCGGGCGACCGTCTCGGCGATGCGCTCTTCGGTCGCGTGTCGCGTCACGACGTCCGCAACGGAGGGGTCGTCGCGGTCCGGTCCGGTGGCCGTCGTGACGGGACGCCACGCCTGGGCGCGCGTCCCGGTCTTGTCGCGGAGGAGGACGCCGGCGGCGCGGCCGTCGCGCCACGCCGACGACGGGAATCCGTCGGGGTCGGTGTACTGAGAGAGGTCGGTGCGGGACACGGGCTGTTCCTTCGCGACGGCGGGCAGGGTCGGCACCCCCAGCCGTTCGAACGCCGCCGTCGCCGCGTCCGGCGGCAGGAACCGATCCGTCCGGTCGCTCCAGACGTCGCTGCCGAGGAACGCCGGAACGTCGCGCCACGGGTAATCGACGCCCTCGTTCCACGTGGCTCGCCCGACGAACGTGATGGTCTCCGGATCGTCGACCGCAGACCGGACCGCATCGCGGTCGAGGGCCTCCCGGAGTCGCCACGCCGCGCGCCGATACGGGGCCGAAAGCGCCGTGACGGTCGTGTCCGTCTCGTCCGGCGTAGCGAACGCGAGTCCGCCGGCCGCCGTCACCTGAAACCGGAGCCGTCCCCCCGTCGAGAGCTCCTGCACCCAGAGGTGGCCGGATAGGTCCGTCGGCGGCGTCAGCTCCGGCGTCTCCGGCAGCGACTGCATACCGTCAGGGGCGCCCGCCGGCGAGGTAAGCCTTCCGCCGTGGCCGGATCCGGACGACGAGACTCCCGGCGACGGGCACGCTCGCGGCGCCGTCCCGGACCAGCGAGGCTGCAATCTGAGCGAGGCGCCCGAGGGGGTCGACGCCAGCCGGCGTCGAACCGCGGATACACTGGTACCGCGGCTTCCGGCGGTCCGAGCGCCCGCCGCGCGACACTGTGACACAGCCGACGCTCATCTGCTGGGGCGAAGACGACGTCGGCCTCGTCCCCTCGATGGCCGAACGGAGCCTCGACTACTGCGAGACCGGCCGGCCCCGGACGTTCCCGGAAGCGTCCCACTGGTGCATCACGAGCGGGCGGCGGTGACCGACGCACTCCTCGATCACCTCTCGAGATCGACTCCGGCTTCCGGCGACGGGAGGCTCGGTCGCTGCGCACCGTCGTCAGCGGACCCCCGAGCCGGGGGTCGACTGGGCCTCTCAGATCCCGGATCCGCCGTCGACCGGGACGGTCGCGCCGTTGACGAAGCTCGCGTGCCGGCTGGAGAGGAACGTGACCACCGCCCCCAGGTCGAGCGGATCCCCTGGCGACGCGTAGGGGCAGTCCGCGAGCACGGCCTCCCAGGCCGACGCGAGATCCTCGAACTCGCCGGCGTCGACTCGTCGAGCGAGGAGTTCCTCCAGGTCCGCGGTCTCGTGCGGCCCCGGAGCGACGGCGTTCACGCGGACGTCCGGCGCGAACGACGTCGCCTGGCTCTCGGTGAGCCCCTGGACCGCTCGCCCGTAGGCGGTCGCCACCGACAGCTCGTCCGCGAGCGCCGGAATGGCGGGGTTGGCGACGGTGACGACCGTGCCCGCATCGGAGGCTTCGAGGTGCGGGGCGGACTCGCGGATGGCCCAGACGACGCTCATAAACAGCCGATCGAACCCCCGGAACCAGTCCTCGTCGGAGACATCGAGGAACCGCTCCGATTCGAGTGGTCGGGGCCCCGTGACGAGGTGGTCGATGCCACCGTACTGGTCGACGGTCTCTTCCACGAGGACCGCCAGGTGGTCGGGGTCGCGGACGTCGAGTTCGAGGCCGAAGATGTCGCCCGCACCGAGCGCGTCGAGCCTGTCGCCGGCGTACGCGAGGTCGTCCAGATTCGGCGCGGCGAGGGCGACATCAGCGCCCTGACGCGAGAACGCCTCCGCACAGGCGTGGCCGAGGCCCGTGGCGCTTCCGGTGACCAGCGCTACGTTGCCCTCCAGTCCGAGATCGATGTCCATATCCGACGGTCGGGTACCAGTCGGAAAAGGTTCTTGCCCGGCGACCACCTGATCGATCTCGCGACGGCGCTTCGGTCGATCGGATCCACCGCCGAACGTCTGCGATCCGATCGTCAGTCGAGCTACTTTTGGTCGAAAATCGCAATACGACGCGGGGGAAAGAAGTGCTCCGTCAGGGATTCGAACCCTGGTCCTTGCCGTGAGAGGGCAAGATGATTGGCCGGACTACACCAACGGAGCGATGCGCACTCCCAGATACCGGTGGGACGTGTAAAACGGTTCCGTTTTGCCCGCGCCGTGCGGCGGTGTGCCGTACCGGATTCCGACGACTGCGGACGACTGCAGGCGGCTTACTCGGCGTCGTCGGCGTCCGTCTCGTCGTCGACGTGCTCGTCGATGACAGCCGCGACCGCGTCCTCGGAGACGCTCTCGTAACCGTCGCTCGTGATCGTCGCGACGCTCACGCTCTCTGCGCCGAGTTCGTCGTCGGACTCGAAGAGGCCCTGAACGGCGATAGCGATCCCGTCGTCGAGCGAGAGGTCGTCGGTCCAGTTGTCTTCGAGGAACTCCTGGATGTCGTCGCGACCGGAGCCGATGGCGACCGCGCGCCACTCCTGGGGCGCGCCGGAGGGATCAGTCTGAAAGAGCCGGGGCGCCGCGTCCGGGTCGTCGCCGTCCATCCCGGCCACGAGGAGCGCGGCGCCGAACGGACGGGTCCCGCCGACCTGGGTCGTCTCCTGGATCTCGTCGGAGAGCGTCTTCGTGAGGGCCTCCACGCCGAGCGGCTCGCCGTAGCGCAGGCGATTCCGCTGGGCGGCCGTCCGCGCGTCGTCGATCAGGCGGCGGGCGTCGGCGACGTGGCCCGCGGAGGCGGCGCCGAGGAAGTCGTCGAGCTTGTGGAGCTTCTCGATGCTCTCGCCCTCCATCAGCGGCGAGTTCGTCCGGCGCTGGGCCGCGAGGACGACGCCCTCGCTCGTTCTGACACCGAGGCTCGGCGCCCCGCGCTTTACCGCTTCCCGGGCGTACTCGACCTGGTAGATGCGTCCGTCCGGGGAGAAGAGCGACGTCCCACGGTCGTACGCCTGCTGGTCGTTTCGGTTCATCTACCCCTACTCCGGGCCGGGGACGGATAAAGCCACCAGCGTCACACGATATTACCGGAACCGACGGATCGCTCCGGGACGGTCAGGGCTCCTCCTCGACGACCTCCGCGTCCGACGCGTTCTGCTTGACGCTCTCGATTCCCTGCTTTGCCTTCTGCTTTGTGGCGTACCCCTCGCCGCTGTCCGCGATGATGTTCCCGTTCGAGTGGACGAGCCGCCAGCGGTACTGTCCCGATCGGTCTTCGAACAGCTCGAATTTCGCCGAATTACGTTCGTCCCTCGCAGCGATCGATGGTAAATGTTCGCACGGAATCGGCCCTCAGTCGCGGACGCGCTCGTAGGTGACGAAGGCGAAGCCGTCGCGCTCCTCGCGATCGATCTCGCGCCACTCCTCGTCGTCCCACGCCGGGAACCGCGTGTCACCGTCGTGAGGCGCCCGGAGTTCGGTGAGCACCAGCCGGTCGGCGCGGGGGAGGAACTGCTCGTAGACGCGGCCGCCGCCCGCGACGTAGACGGCGTCGACGCCGCGCGCCGCCGCGTCCTCGCGGGCCAGTTCGACCGCCTCGTCGATCGAGTTGGCGACGACCGCGCCCGCCGGGAGGTCCAGCGACTGCGAGGTGAGGACGACGCTCGTCCGGTCGGGGAACGGTTCGCCAAGCGCTTCGACGACGGTCTCGTAGGTCCGGCGGCCGACGATCACCGGATGGCCCGTCGTCGTCCGCTTGAAGTGCTTCAGGTCGGCGGGGAGGTGCCACGGCATCTCGCCGTCGCGGCCGATCACGCGGTTCGCGGCGACGGCGGCGATCAAGACGACGTCGACGTCGTCACCGTCGCTGTCGGCGTCTGCGTCGCCGTCGCGATCACCGTCCCCCGCGGTGTCGTCGCCGACCATCACTCGGCCACCGCGAACTCGATGCCCGGCGCGGGGTCGTAGCCGGAGAGTTCGACGTCCTCGAAGGTCAGGTCGTCGAGCGGGACGTCCGCGACGTCGATCGTCGGCCGCTCGCGGGGCTCGCGGGCGCACTGTTCGAGGAGGCCGGGCACGTGGTCGTACCGCTCTTCGCCATCGGCCTCGGGCGGCGCGGTCGCTTCGAGCCACTCGCGGACGTCGCGGTACTCGGTCCGCTCGTCGACGTCGGCCAGCCGCGACTGGAGCTCGCCGAGGTTGTCGGCGTACCACGCGCCGCGGTCGCCCGCGCCGCAGTAGATGTGCGCGTCGACGACGCTGTGGGCGAACTCGCCGAGCTCGAAGCCGGTCCGCTGGGCGAGCGCCGTCGCCAGGAGCGAGTAGGCGGCGATGTTGAACGGGACCCCGAGCGCGACGTCGCCGGAGCGCTGGTGGAGGTGGACGTTCAGTTCGTCGCCCTGGACGTTGAGGACGAAGGTGTAGTGACACGGCGGGAGCGTCGAGACCGCGGCGTTGGCGGGGTGCCAGGCGTTGACGACGATCCGCCGGGAGTTGGGGTTCTCCCGAAGCATATCCAGGGCGTACTGGATCTGGTCGAAGGTCCCCTCGTCGTTCATCCAGCGGTGGCCGTCCTCGGGCCACGACTCGCCGGGCAGGCCCTCTTCAGGGACCGGAAAGCGCCGCCAGAAGCGCCCGTACGCCGTGTCCAGGTTCCCGTCTTCGTCGGCCCAGGCGTCCCAGATCCCCGTCTCCTCGCGGAGCGTCCGGATGTGCTCCTCGCCGGAGAGGTACCAGACGAACTCGTGGATCAGGGAGTTCCAGCGCGCCCCCGAGAGGTCCTTCGTCGTGAGCAGCGGAAAGCCCTCCGAGAGGTCGACGCGGTAGTGCCGGCTGAACGCCGAGATCGTGTCTACCCCCGTTCGGTTCGGCTTGTGTCCCCCCGCTTCGAGGACGTCGGTGACGAGATCGAGATACTGGCGCATAGTCCGGATGTCCTACCCTGACGCGCGGGCAATCTTGATTGTTCGGGTCGGCGGGGCGCGCCGTCCGACAGTTAAGTGACCGCGTCGCGAACGGGAGCCCGATGGCGACCCTCGCAGAGCCCGCCGTGCTCGCCGCCGCGAAGGACGCGCTCTATCCCGACCTCGACGACCGCGACGACCAGTACGCCGTCACGGAGACGCAGTTCACGGCCGAGGCGTGGGGCGGGTGGTCGATCCCGGACGACGTCCGCGAGCGGCTCCGACCCTTCAACGCGATCCGGCTCGACTCGGGCGAGCCCGACCTGCTCGGGGTCGGCCTGCCCGCCGGCGAGGTCCTCGACGCGTCGGTCGCGAGCGCGCCGGTCGTCGCCGTCGAGGCGAAGGGCCACCGCGAGCGGGGACCGGCCGACGTCGCCCGCGGCATCGAACAGGCGCACTCGCGCCTCTCGGAGGTGAACCTCGGTTACGTCGCCGCGCCGGCCGAGAGCGTCACCGAGACCGCGCGGTCGCTCGCGCGCGAACTGAACGTCGGCGTCGTCGGCGTCGAGAGCGAGGCCGCCGCGACGGTACTCGAACCCCCGCGGGTGACCGGCGCCGGGGAGTTCTCGACGGGGGTCGAGGCGGTCCGGTTCCGGGCGCGGACCCACCGCCTGACCGACGGGAGCTTCCCGGTCAATCACCCGAAGAACTACCTCGGCTACCCGCTCGCGCTCGCGGCCGACGCAGACACCGAAGCCGTCTACGAGGACCGGGTCATCCGACTCGTCGGCGACGGTCGCCGGGGCGCGATCCTCCTCGGACTCGTGGAGGGCCGCGGCGTCGATCGGCTCACCCACCTCGGCCGTGAGGTCGTCCGCTTCGCCCGCGCCGAGTGCGGGAGCGTCGAGTCGGCGCTGGCCGAGTTCGACTCCTGGACGGGCAGGTCGACGCGCTTCACGGAGCTCGCGCCCCGCTGGGCACAGCTCGCCCGGAGCGTGGCGATGGGGTACGAACCGACCCGGCTCGTCGTCGAGGCGCTAGAGCGGCTTCACGCCGACGGCGTCCGCCCGGCGACGCTGCCCGAGGTCGCGGCGTCGGCCTGCGAGATCAACCGACCCCTGACCGTCGAGGTGTTCTTCACCGAGGGCGGCCGTGACGCCGTGCTCGAACGGGACGGAACCCTCCGAGCGGAGGCGCTCGACGATCCCGGCGTCTACAAGGCGGGCATCCACTTCCAGTACAAGGCGCAGCTCTACCACGTCGGCCTCGTCACCGACCGCGGCACCGACGACAAGGCCGCCGCCCTGACGGACCCGTGGGCGCTCGAACACCCGGTCGGTCCGCGGTAGCGGGCCCGGATCATTATAACCGAAGGCGGGGCCAGAGCCGCCGATGGAACGGAGACTCCGCGTCGTCGCCGGCGGCCGATCGGTCACGATAACCGGCGTCGAGCGAGGCGAGTGGGACCGATTGAGCGATCCCTGTCCGGACTGCGGCGGCCGCGAGTTCGCCCACGTCGGGACCGCGGGCGCCCGCTACGGCGTCCGGAACGGGGGCGTCGTACGCCGGGCGGACATCTGGGACGCAGAGCGGCCGCTCTTCACGCGCTGTCGGGCGTGCGGGGCCGTCCTCTACACGCATCCGGCCTTCGTGCTCCGGTTCGACCCCCGTGCGGACGGGATCGTCGGTCTCGAACGATGAGGACGGAAGCGAAACGGCCGGACCGTCAACTACTATACGTCGCCCTGCCGTCGCGGCGGACGTGAGCGGAGAGCGCGACCGCGACGGACCGAGCGACGGCGAGGGCGCGGACCGATCGGGAGAGGCCGCCGGCGCCAGCGATCCGACAGCCGGCGAGGACCGCCCGCGAGGGGCCGACGGATGGCTGTACGGCTGGGCGCTCGGCTACGCCGCGGTCGGGGCGGCGTCGCTGCTCGTGCCGCTCTACGCTATCGAACTCGGGGCCGGCGCGCTCGTGGTCAGCCTGATCGCCGCGACGGCGGCGTTCGCGGGCGTGCCGGGTGCGATCCTCTGGGGGCGGCTGGTGACGCGGACGCGGCGCCGCCGGCCGTTCATCCTCGTCGCGCTCGGCCTCACCGCGGTCGTCTTCCTGCTCCTGCCGTTCCTCGGGTCGCCGTGGTCGGTGCTCGTCGTCAACGCCGCGCTGTGGTTCGTCATCGCGGCGGCCGCACCGGTGTTGAACATCATCGTCGTCGAGGGGTTCGGGACCGACCAGTGGACGCGGCGCTTCGGCCTGCTGAACCACTACCAGGGCTACGGCTGGCTGGCCGGCCTCGCCGCCGGCGGCGCCTGGTCGTCGGTGGCGGGACCGCAGTTGGGGCTGGCCTCGCTGCCGGCGATGCGGCTGTTCTTCGTCGTCAGCGCCGTCGCGACCGTCGGCGGCTTCCTCCTCGTGGTGGCCCGCTACCCCGAGGCGTCGACCATCTCCGAACAGCGGTTCCGGCGGCTGGTCCGGCGGCTCCGACTCAACGGCGGCACCTCGGTCCGGAGCGCCCGCGGCGTCCCGTTCGGCCCCGTCCGGATCTACTGGGCGCTCCGCGACATCGGCGGCGGGAACGTCCTCACGCGCCTGCGGACCCGCTTTTCGGGGACGCTCCTCAGATATCTGCTCGGCGCGACGATCTTCTTCGCGGGCTTTTCGGCGTTCTTCGGGCCGCTGCCGGCCTACCTGGTCGATGCGGGCTACGCGACCGACGAGGTGTTCGCGCTGTTCATCGTCAACTCCGCGGCGTCGGCCGCCGTCTACGCCCGCGCCGGGGCGCTGGCGACGACGCGCGACCCGCTCGGGCTCCAGGTCGGCGCGCTCGGCTTCCGGGTCGTCGCGTTCCCGATCGTCGCCGTCGCCGGGGCGGCCGTCGCGCCCCCGTTCGGACTGCTCGTCGTCGGCGCGCTATTCCTCGCGATCGGAGCCTCCTGGGCGTTCATCACGGTGACCGCGACCGCGCTCGTGTCGCGCCTCGCGCCCGAGTCGGCCCGGGGCGAGGCGCTGGGGCTCTACACCGCGATCGGGAGCCTCGGCGGCGGCCTCGGGAGCGTCCTCGGCGGCGCCGTCGCCGAGGGCGTCGGCTATCTCGTGGCGTTCCTCGCGGCGGGCGGACTCGTCGTCGTCGCGATCGGACTCGTCCGGAGCGGGGCTCCGAGCGAGAGCGCCGCCGAGGCGTAGTCAGGACGCAGAAATTGATACCGGTCCGACGTTGAGGCAGGTGTTCGAGCGCCGGCCGTCCGCTTGGCTCATAGTGATTACTCTCGTCTCTTCCCGCCGAACGCCGTCACCGGGGATGGCGTTCGGCGGTAAACAGTGAGAGTAATCACTATCAGTTGACCGTCTTGGTCGGAGAGATCCAGACCACGAGGCCGTCTTCCTGGCGGACGATGCCCTCGATGAACTCGCCGCGCTCCATCGGCGGGTCCTCGACGTCGTCCATCGAGACCCGGACGACCTGGTCGACCTCGTCGACGAGCCAGCCGACCGCGGCGTCGTCCTGGAAGTTGCTGGCGTCGAAGATGACGATTCTGCTGGCCTCGCCCCTGTCCTCGACGTTCAAGAGCGTCTTCGGGTTCACGATCGACGTCGTTCGCCCGCGGAGGTCCATCACGCCCTCGACGTAGTTCGGTGCGTTCGGAACCGAGGTGAGCGAGCCGCGGTCGACGATCTCCGAGACGTAGTCGATGTCGACGCAGTAGGTCTCGCCTCCGAGTTCGAACTCGAGGACCTGCATCTTGCGGGCGGTGGCATCGGCGTCGGCGTCGTCGGTGGCGGTAGGGGCTGAGGCACCCGCCGCCGCGGTTTGTTCCTGGGACATAGCGATGTCGCCGACGGCGTGGGCCGTCGGTCGTTACTCAGTCGGGCGCACAGGTCGGCAATAAATGTACGCACGCTATTATCACGGCTGATTTTCGCCGGCGAGCGCTTAAGTCCCCCAGTTGGGAATGGCCGGTAGAGATGAGCGGGTACGAGTACGCTGTGGACCACCCGATTCCCATCCCGGGACGACCGAGCCGCGCGTCCGGCAGCCGGCGAGACGACCGGCGAGGGAACACCAGCGCGCGGGCGGCGTTCCCGACGGTGGCCGGCAGCGCGGACGACAGGAGCGAGGACCGATGAGCACGGCTTCGGAGCGGGGCCGAGAGGGGCAGTCGACGCGGGCGGTCATCGTCGACGACTCGCGGTTCATGCGGACGCTCATTCGGAGCTTGCTCGAAGAGGGCGGGGTCGACGTCGTCGGCGAGGCGTCGGACGGGTCTGAGGCGCTCGACGCCGTGCGCGAGCACGACCCCGACGTCGTGACCATGGACATCGAGATGCCCGCGATGAACGGCCTCGAAGCCGTCGAGGCGATCATGGAGGACCACCCGACGCCGGTGCTGATGCTCTCGGCGCACGCCGAGGAGGACGCCGACGTGACCTTCGAGGCGCTCGACCGCGGCGCGGTCGACTTCGTGACGAAACCCGGCGGCGAGGTCACCTCGTCGATGTCGCGCGTGAAGCGCGAACTGGTCGAGAAGGTCGAGTCCGCGGCGCGCGTGGACCTCTCGGCGAGCGCCCGGGTCTCCGACCGGGGATCGACCGGGAGTCGGACGCGCGAGTCGGACCGGTCCGGCGGGACGGCCGAGACGACGCGGTCGGGATCGGCGACCCGCTCCGGATCGCGGACTCGATCGGGATCGGCGGGAGGGACGGACGCGGCGGAGTCGCCGTCGCGGTCGTCGGGGACGTCGACCGACGGCCCCGGCGGGTCGTCGCGGCGGCGGGGGCAGCGCAGATCGACCGCCGCAGGCGGGGAGGCAGACGCCGGCGCCGCTCGCGACGCGGCGTCCGAGAGCGCCGCGCAGTCGGGCGCCGGTACCCCGGCGTCGGCGGCGACCTACCCCGACGTCGGAACCCTCGTCGTGGGTGCGTCGACCGGCGGCCCGGCGGTCGTCGAGCGCGTCCTCGGCGGGCTCCCCCGCGAGGCGAACCTCCGGATCCTCGTCGTGCAGCATATGCCCGAGGGCTTCACGACGCGCTTCGCCAGCCGGCTCGACGGGCGCTCGGCGTACTCGGTCACCGAGGCCGAGTCCGGCGAGCGGATCGAGCCCGGCGAGGCGCGGGTCGCGCCCGGCGGACACCACCTGCTCACGACGAGCGACCGCAAGGGGCGGCTCAAGCTCGAACTCACCGACACCGAGCCGATCCACGGCGTCCGGCCCGCCATCGACGTCACGATGGCCTCGGCCGCCGAGACCGCCGAGGGGCCGCTGTGTGCGGTCCTCCTGACCGGGATGGGACGCGACGGCGTGGACGGCCTCAAGCGGATCAGCGGCGGGGGCGGCCACACGATCGCCCAGGACGAGGAGACCTCGGCCATCTTCGGGATGCCCCGGCGAGCGATCGAAGCGGGGTGCGTCGCGGACGTGGCGCCGGCCGAACGGATCGCCGAGAACACACTGCGGTACTTCGAGGAGGAGTGACAGATGGACGACGAACTGTACCAGGAATTCATCACCGAGTCCGAAGAGAGCATCACCCAGCTGAACAACTCGCTACTGGACCTCGAATCGAACCCCGAGGACGCGGAAGCGATCGACGACATCTTCCGCCAGGCGCACACCCTCAAGGGGAACTTCGGCGCGATGGGGTTCGACAACGCCGCGACGGTCGCCCACGCCGTCGAGGACCTCCTCGACGAGGTCCGGAACGGCCGGATCGAAGTCACCCACGAGCGGATGGACCTGGTCTTCGACGGGATGGACGAGATCCTCGACATCCTCCACGAGATCGAGAAGAACGGCGAGTCGAACCGCGATCCGAGCGACCTCGTCGACGAGATCCGCGCGGCGGCCGAACCGAACGCCGACGAGGGCGGTGCCGGCGGTTCCGACGACGGAGCCGAGGCCGGAGAGGGCGACGGCGACGCGGCGGACGCAGACGCCGAAGGCGACACGAGCGGCGGCGACGCGCCCGCACTGGCGGCCGACGTCCTCGACCTCGACGACCCGGCCGTCGCGGACGCCGATCGGCTCTACCACGCCGAGATCGCGCTGAACGTCGGCGACATGAAGGCCGTCGACGGCGGCCTGTTCGTCGAGGGGCTCCCGGAGGACCTCGCCGTCGTTGGGGCCGACCCGAGCCTCGACCGGATCGAGGACGGCGACTTCGGCGAGACCTTCGTCGTCTTCGTCGCCGACGAGCCCCGCGAGGACCTCGAAGCGACGCTGTGGGACCTCTGGAAGGTCGAATCGGTGACGCTCACCGACGTCAGCATCGTCGTCGACGACGGCGGCGAAGCGGAATCCACGGGCGAGTCCGAGGGCGCCGAAGCCGCCGATCACGACGGCGACGCGACCCCGGACGACGCGCCGACTGACGCGTCCGGCGGGACCGGTGAGGCCAGCGAGCCGACCGTCTCGACGGCCACGCCGACCGACGACGTCGACGCCGACGACGCGGCCGCCGCGGTCGACGCGGTCGTCGACGCCTACACGTCCGGCGGGTCCGGCGACGGCGAGGACTCGGGGGCAGATTCCACGGAAGGAGCCGAGCCGAGCGCCGCGGATCCGGCGCCGGACGAACCGACGGCCGAGCCGTCGAGCGGCGGTGTATCCGGCGGCCCCGACGAACCGGCCCAATCCCAGAGCGATGCCGAGTCCGCGTCGGCAGCTCCGGCCGACGCAGATGCCGCAGCCGGAGTTGAATCGAGTGAGGGCTCGGAGAAGTCGGCGGACGAAGGCGGAAGCGAAGACGAAGGCGACGCCGAGGGGGAAGAGAAAGAAGAGGAGGAGACCCGCTCGATCTCCGCCGTGAAGTCCGTCCGCGTCGACGTCGACCAACTGGACGAGCTCCACAGCCTCGTCGAGCAGCTGGTCACGAGCCGGATCAAGCTCCGCCAGGCGCTCGGCGCCGACGACAGCGCGGGGCGGGACACCCTCGACGAACTGGACAAGATCTCCTCGAACCTTCAGGAGACCGTGATGGACATGCGGTTGATCCCGCTGAAGAAGGTCTTCGACAAGTTCCCGCGGCTCGTGCGCGACCTCGCGCGCGACCAGGACAAGCGGGTCAATTTCTCGGTGGAGGGCCAGGACATCGAACTCGACCGCACGATCCTCGACGAGATCTCCGATCCGCTGATGCACGTCCTGCGCAACGCGGTCGACCACGGCATCGAGCCGCCCGAGGAGCGCGAAGCCGCGGGGAAGCCGCAGACGGGCTCTGTCGAACTCCGGGCGCGGCGCGAGCACGACACCGTCGTGATCACCGTCGAGGACGACGGCGCCGGCATCGACGCCGACGTCATCCGCGACAAGGCCGCAGAGAAGGGCATCCGCCCGCGGGGCGAACTCGCGGAGATGACAGACAGCGAGGTCTACGACTACATCTTCCACCCGGGCTTTTCGACCAACGACGAGATCACGGACGTCAGCGGCCGCGGCGTCGGGATGGACGTCGTCAAGACCACCGTCGAGTCCCTCGACGGCTCGGTCAACGTCGAGAGCGACCTCGGCGAGGGGACGCGGATCTCGATCCGACTGCCCGTGTCGGTCGCGATCATCAAGGTGCTCTTCGTCCGGATCGACGACCGCGAGTTCGGCGTGCCGATCAAGTACATCGACGAGGTCTCCCAGCAGGCGCGCGTCCAGCGCGTCGACGGCGCCGAAGTGATCGTCCACGAGGAGCGGATCTTCCCGCTGATCCGCCTCCGCGAGGCGCTGGAGATCGACGGGCGCCGCCGCGAGAAGGGGATGACCGTCCGGATCCGTCCCGCCGACCGGCAGGTCGCGCTGCGCTGTGACAGCGTCTCCCGGCAGGAGGAGGTCGTCGTCACGCCGCTCCAGGGCCCGCTCAAGGGCACCGAGGGGCTCTCCGGCACGGCCGTCGTCGGCGACGGGAACGTCGTCCCGATCCTCGATGTGAACTCCCTGTCGATTCCGGACGAGGGCAAGCGGGCGCGCCGCCAGTGGACCCCGCCGGAGGACGACGCCGAGACCGAGGCCGGCGCCGGAGCGGAGGGGGCAGCCGACTGATGGGCCTGGACATCGACCTCGGCGGCGGGAGCGACGACGACGATACCGACGAGGGCTTCGACGAGCTGCTGGAGTTCGTCGAGTCGTCGCTGTCGTTCGCGACGAGTTCGTACAACCGCTCGTACCTCGACCGGCGGATCTCCGCGCGGATGCGTCGCCAGCGCGTCGACGACTACGCCGACTACCAGGAGCTCCTCCGGGAGGACGAAGACGAACGCGAAGAGCTGTTGAACGCGCTCAGCGTCAACGTCACGAGCTTCTTCCGCAACCCCGAGGTCTGGGAGTCGCTGCGGGAGATCCTCGCGGACCTGAGCCAGTCCGGTCGGACGAACGTCTGGAGCGCCGCCTGCTCGGACGGCCGCGAGGCCTACTCGGTCGCGATGCTCGCGCTCGACGACGACCGGATCGACGCGGGACGCCTCGACATCCTCGGCACGGACATCAAGCCCGAGATCCTCCGGGCGGCGCGCCGCGGCGAGTACCACGCCTCCGAGACCAACGACCTCGAAGAGCAGTTGGAGCCGCTGGCCCGGAACGACCGGTACGTCGCCAGGGACGGCGACACCTACCGCGTCGCCGACGAGGTGAAAGAGCTGGTGTCGTTCCGGAAGCACGACCTGGTACAGGAGAGCCCGCCGCAGACGTTCAATCTCGTCATCTGCCGGAACCTCTTCATCTACATCAACAAGCGGGCCAAACAGGCGATGTTCGAGACGCTGAGTTCGGCCGTCGAGCCCGGCGGCTACCTCACGATCGGGATGACAGAGACCGTGCCCGCGTCTTGTCGGGAGCGGTTCGATCCGGTCGAAAAGCGACTGCGGATCTACCGGGACTCGACCGACGGCGACGGCGGCGACAACGGCGGCGGGTCCGGATCCCGCTCCCGCTCTCGCTCTCGCTCGTCGACGTCGCGGTCGAACTCGAGGTCGCGGTCCGGTTCGCAATCGAGATCCGGCTCGACGTCACGATCTACCACCAGGAGGTGAACACACGTGCAACCCGGCGAAACGAAGATCGCAGACACACGGGGACAGTTCCTGCGGGCGCTCCGTGACGGTCGCGAACGGAACGAAGCCGGTTGGACGAACGGGCGGATCCTGCTTTCGAACAAACGGATCGTCCTCGCGGGGACCGGCGGCAAGCGGACGTTCCGCCTCGACGCCATCGACCGCGTCGGCGGCCGGTACGACGTCAATCAGCGCGTCGCGACCGTCTCCGATTACCTCGCCCTGCAGTTCGACGACGGCGAGAACGTCATCCTCGTCGCGCCCGCGGAGTTCGAGGAGTTCGAGATGGACCTCTACGACGCCCTCCTCTCCTCGACGAAGTTCCTCGTCCGCCACCCCGCGGTCGAGGGCGGCGTCGTCCAGAACACCGAGTGGGAGGGCGGGCGCCTGAAGGTCGAAGAGGAGTCTGTGAGCATCGCGACCGTCTCGGGGACGTTCGTCGAGGTCCGCCTCGACGACATCGGCGACATCGAGATGGGGCGGCGGACCGTCCGCGAGGAACAGCGCGAGGTCATCGAGGTCGAACACTCAGACAGCGAGGGGACGAGCGTGCAGACGTACGTCTCGGGCCCCGAGCGCGCGGTGAGCATCCTGAAGTCCCTCCTCAGGATCGGCGAGGAGCAGACGGAGACCTCGCTGGACCTCTCGATGCAGGACAAACAGGTACTGATGGCGCTGTACTCCGGCGTCTCGCCGTTCGACATCCCGCAGTTCCTGGGGATCGACGTCGACCAGGTCGAAAAGCTGTTCGTCCGCCTGATCGACCACGACGTCCTCGACGAGGTCCGGATCCGCCACGAGGTCGAACTCAACGCCCGCGGCCGGTCGATCGCCGCCGACGCGATCGACGAGCAGGGCGCGGAGATGTGACGCCGCGGCGACGACGAATCTTTCTGGATCCCCGGCGCATATACCGCTGGACGGCGACGTCGCGGACGGATCCGGCCGATGATCGTACTCCACGCGACCTTCCCGATCGACCCGGAGCGGATGGACGAGGCGCTCGACCACGCCGAGACGCTCGTCGCCGAGACCAACGAGGAGCCCGGCGTCATCGACTACCGGGCGACGAGAGACGTCGAAGACGAGCACACGCTCCGCTTCTTCGAGCAGTACGAGGACGCCGCCGCGCTCGAACACCACGAGGAGACCGACCACTTCCAGGCGTTCGAGGCGGCGCTTCCGGACCTGCTGGCGGGCGAACCCGAAGTGATCCGGTTCGAGGTGAGCGGGGCCACCGAACTCGAACTCTGAACCACGACGGACGACTACGGCCGCTCGACTCCCGCGGCGGTGGCTACGGTCACCCCTCCGCGTGAGCGAGAATTTCGGTGCGCGCCTCGCTCGCGCAGTCGCGGCTCCCGCGGCCGAAGTGGAGCGTGTTCTCGTTGACCGGGTCGCTGAAGAGTCCCCCTGAGTCCACCGGAACCCCGGTCTGTTCGATCTGGAGGTAGCCGATCGTGATGCCGTTTTCGAGGTCGACGCCCTCGATCTGCCCCATCGGGATCGTCTTGTCGTCGAACCTGGATCGGTCGACCCGCTCGATGACGACGCGGTCCGCGTAGACGGCGAGCGTCCCGTCCTGGAACGCGCAGGCGACGAGCGCCTCGGGGTGGTCCTCGTCGCCGCCGCTCGATCCGTCCGCGGCGCCGCGACTCCAGGGGAACTCGACCATTGCCACCCGGTACCACGGGCTGTCGCAAAAGCGTTCGGCCCGATTACTCGTTCCAGGCCGCGTCCGAGAGCGTCCGCTGGACGGCCTCCTCGCCGACGGCGGCCGCGAGCGCCTCGAAGCCGCGGCGCTCCGCGCGGTCGCGGGCGTTCGCGACCAGCCGGGAGACGATGAACTCCGGCGTCGACTTCCCGACGGTGCCGAAGCGCGGCTGGTAGTCGACCCGGAGTTGGAGGTCTTCGGTCAGCCCCTCCGCGAAGATGCCGTCTATGCGCGCCTCGGGCGGCAGCGGGCTGAGGTCGTCGGCGAGGTGGGTCACGTAGACGCCCAGGGCGTCCCGATCGACCGTCAGGTCGACGAGGCCGTTCAGGAGGTCGGCGGCGCGGCCCGGTTCGGTGATCGCCTCGAACTCGTCGACGAGCATCAGCGTCCGCTCCCCCGTCGAGAGCGGCGGGACGATCGACTTCAGCGTCGACTCCAGGACGCCGGCGTTGAAGCTGGCGTGCCGGCGGTGGAAGACGACCGTGTCGAACTGCCCGACCTCGGCGCGCTCTGCGGGGACCGGCAGTCCCATCGCCGACAGGAGGACGACCTGCGCGAGCGTCTCCAGGAGCGTCGTCTTCCCGCCGGAGTTCGCGCCGGTGAGGACGGCGACGCGGTCGCCAGTCGGCGGCGCCGGATCGTCGTCGCGGTCGATCGCGTCCAGGCCGTGGTCGCCGACGGCGTAGGTGACGGGCTGGACCTCGCCCGAGAGCGTGAGGTTGCGCGCGCCCACGACCGCGAGGCCGTCCTCGACGAGCGCCGGGCGCGTCAGGTCGTGCTCGGCGGCGAAGCGGCCCAAGGAGAGCTCGAAGGCGATGTCCGAGACCGCCGCGACCGCGGTGTCGACATCCTCGCGCGCGGACTCGATCGACCCGCGGAGTTCGGCCGCGACGGTCGACTCCCGCTCGTCGACCGCCTCGTCGAGCTCCGCCCGGAGCGCCCGCAGCGACGTCGAGGTGAAGTCCGCCTCGTCGCGGGCGTCCTCGGCGACGGCGGCCTCGACGCGCCCGCGGCGGACGTCGGCCTCGCCCGCGACGTACTCGACGAACGCCGCGCGGAACTCCTCGAAGCTCCGGACGCCGCGCTCGCGGATCGCCTCCAGGACGTCGAGCGCGCTCGTCTCCAGGTCGGCGACGGCGTCGCGGCGCTCGCGCAGGCGGTCGAGTTCGTCGTCCGCGCCGGGCGCGACGCGTCCGTCGTCGCCGACGGTCCCGAGCGCGCCCGCCGCGGCGCGCAGCGAGTCCGCGTCGAGGTCGTCGAGGGCGGTGAACGTCCCACCGTGGAGGCCAGCCTCGCGGAGCTTCAGCGCCGTCTCGACGGCCGCGCGGTCGGTCCCGCCCGCGTCGTCGTAGTCGTCGAAGGCCGAGCGGATCGCGTCGCGGTCGCCGTCGTCGAGGCCGGCCCACGCGTCGCGGGCGGCCAGCACGCGGTCGAGGCGCGCCTCGCGCTCGTCGGTGTCGGTGAGCGGCGTCAGGACGCGAATCCGGTCTTCGGCGTGGGCGGTGAGCGCGTACTCGCTGGCGAGCGAGAGCAGGTCGTCGTAGACGTCGCGGGCGTCGCGCGTCCCGAGCGTCTCGATCCCCGCGGCGCCGTTGGCCCGGCGGAGGATCCGGACCGCGCGGCCGCGCGGGAGTCCGGCGTCGACGAGCGCGCGGATGTTCGCGTTCTCGATGGCCTCGACGGCGCGTTCGACGCCCATCGACTCGCGGAGGCGCTCGCTCGTCTTCGGGCCGACGCCCCAGTAGTCCTCCAGTCGCATA